>DAOVUO010000138.1 GCA_030632545.1 Bacteroidales bacterium | reverse complement strand
ATCTCTCGCGAAAGAGCAATTAGAGATGCACAAACTATAGCCGACTCTGAAGCGGAGGCTTTTGCACATTTTGTAAAAGCAGAATTAAATACAGATTTAGGCCTTTGCCGGTCACTTGCAAATGGATTTACAGCATACGATGATTTTCCAACTGAAGCGCAAATGAGTCAGTATTCGGATATGATTCATAATATTTTTAAAAGTTCTGAAGGATACCTTGCATTATGGGTAAGTTGGGAATTGAATGCCATTGATACATCTTATAAAAAACCTCATGGCAGACGTTCGCAAGAGTTTTTTTTAAACAATGGAAATATAGAAACTCAGTATTCATACAGAGACATGGATAATCCAAATGAAGGAAGTATGTACTATGAGATAAAAATTAATCCTCAAGAACAAATTACTGAGCCTTATTATTATTCATATATTTCCGATTCAATACTAGAAGCAAGTATTATTGCACCAATTGTTCATCTTAACCGTTTTGTTGGTATAGTTGGCGTAGACGTTAGTTTAGAAGAATTCTTTTATTTAATTAGAGATGTTCAGCCGTTTAGGGAAAGTTTTGCATTTTTAGTTTCCAATAGTGGTGTTATAATAGCTCATCCTGAAAAAAAATTCGTAGGTAAAAATATTCGAGACATATACCCTAAAACATTTGTTGACAACAATTTACTAACAAATATAAATTTGGGTATTAAAGCAAGTGTTACCGATGAAGTAAAAGGCCTAAAAGGAAAGCAATACATTAGTTTGGCTCCATTTAAAATTGGGGAAAGTAATATTCCATGGTCTGTAGGCATTGTAGTTCCTGAAAATGTGATAGTTGAAGAGGGAGTAAAAGCGTTTAGAATTGCTCTAATAGTTGGCTCTATTGGTTTAGTTTTACTAGTAATTCTAATTTCTTTTATTATGAATAGAATAACCTCGCCTGTTGTGGAAGGAACAGCTATTTTGAACAAAATAAAAGATGGTATAGTTAATGAGAACCTGAAGATAAAAAGGAGTGCAAAAGATGAATTTGGTGACATTTCAGTAGCTATTAATGATGTAATAGACGTACTATCTGATATTGTAAAATATGCGCATGAAATTGGTAGAGGTAATTTGAATGTTGAATTTAAACTTAGAAGCGAAAACGATATGCTTGGAAGTGCCATTCTTGATATGCGTAAAAACCTCATTTCAGTAAAGGAAGAAGAGGCAAAACGAAAAAAAGAACAAGAAATACGTAACTGGGTATCAGTAGGATCTGCAAAAATTAGTAATATAATTCAAACTAACTATACATCTTTGGATCAGATGGCAAAGCAAACTATTAGTAATTTAGTTAAATACATTGACGCTGCCACAGGAGCTATATATATAACAAACAATGATGATTCAAAAAATATTTTTTTAGAGCAACTTGGAACATTTGCCTATGAAAGAACGGAAAATAAAAAATTGACATTTAGCACAGAAGAAGGGATTCTAGGTAAGTGTTATAAAACAAAATCAACTATTGTTGTTGATTCAATTTCAGAAAATTATATACGTGTAAAATCTGGACTAGGAGCATCTCCACCCAAAACTTTAGTTTTAATTCCAATAGTTAATATTGACAATGTACTTGGTGTAATAGAAATAAGCACTTTCAGAGATTTAAAAGATTACGAATTTGAATTTTTAGAAGGTTTGGCAAAAAGCTTAGCTAATGCAACAACAAATTTTCTCCATTCAAAAGAAAGAGATTTCCTATTGAAACAGTTTGAAGAACAAACAGAAATTCTACAAAAAAATGAGCAAAAATCTCTTAAATCTTTCCATGAAATAGAAAAACTACAACAAGAAACTGCTATTAGAGAAGCTGAATTAGGAAGTTTATTTAGTGCAATAAAAAATAGTGTTTACGTAGTTATTTATAATAGTGAAGGAGTTATAATTGACGTTAATCAAAAATTATTAGATTTACTCAGCATTGAAGAATCAATGATTCTGGGAACTAAGCAAGGCGATTTTGTTGTAAACAAAAATGTAAAAAAGCAAACAGAACTAGTTTGGAAAAATGTGATAGAGAATCAAATAGTTGGTGAAATAGTTCAAGAAGTACATATAAAGGATAAAAAATTGTGGTTAGCCTCCATATTTTCACCAATAGTTAACGAAAAAGGTGAAACAATAAAGATTCTGAATATTTCTCAAGATATTACAAAACAAATGAAATAAACTACACGCAATTACATTAATGGTTCGGTTCTACTACCCAATAGTTCCACGATGTTCGGGAAACTATTGTAAACTTTACGAACTAATAATATACCCACAAACTAAAAAGCTGCAAGTATAAAAAAAACTTACAGCTTTATATAATGCCTAGCACATTAATAAATTATTTTGTTGAACAATAATCTACATCTCACCTAATAACCAAAAACGTAACTTTAGATATTTTCTACGTAATTTGGTAAGATCTTTTAATGCGACTTTTTTCTGATTGTATTTACCAACAATAACTCTATGATAACCATTTATAGGGCCTGAAATATAAGATTTAACACCTTCTTTATTAAATTGCTTATTTAAGCCTTGAGCTTTTGTTAGATTTTTAAAACTCCCAGCAATAACGTAATACCTTTTATAGTTTATCAAACCACTTTTAGTTGAAGTACTTGTAACAGAAGAAGAAACTGCTGTTGAAGTGTTATTGCTTACTATTTCTGTACTCGCATTATTGTTCTCCACCTCAGTTGATGAATTTTCAACTATTATTTGCTCAGGCACGGCGTTTTCTATTTCGTCAAGAGAATCAGAAACAAAACCAGAAAATTCATCTTCGCTAGACAAAACTGTATTTTCAGCCAAGTTACTTTCCAAGGAGTCACTATATAAAATATCATTATCAGTTTCACTTTCAATAGGATCTGTGTAAGAAGTAACATTTTCGACATTCCCCTCTGGAACATCCGTTTTTCGCTCTTTTACGTTACCACAACTAGAATAAAGAAAAATTGAGATAACAAAAGCATAAAGAATTTTTAATTTCATAATGCAACAAATTTAAAGTTTATTCAAAAATACAACTTTTTTTCACAACACATAAGATTTAAGCCATTTTATACTTTAAAAAATCTGATACTATTAATTTAAACTTTGGCAATGATTTTGCATTTATATGTAATATAGTGTTGATATAGAAAAAATTATTTTCTATTTTTGTGCTAGATTAGTAATTTTACACCCAACAAACTTTATACAAATTTTTAGATTAGCATTAATTATTATGACAAAAGAATTTGTTCAATATCTTAAAGACGCCATTATCATTAAAGGAAAAATACAAATTCCTGGTTTAGGTACTTTTCGTGGCGAGTATCAGTCAGCTCAAATAGGAGAAAATAATAAATTTTCACCCCCAACATTGCACCTCCATTTTGTAGAGAAAACTAATAAAGAGGACGAAAACATTGCCAACTTTTTAGTTTACGAAGCAAGCTTACCAAAAGAATTAGCTACTCAAATGGTACGTCAGTTCATTCAAGAAGTGAAAAACAACTTAGCTTCGAACCGGTCGGCATTAATTGGTGACATTGGAAAATTACATTTCGATGCAAAACAAAAACTGGTATTTAGCGCAAACGAAAAAAGTAATTTTTATGCTGTTGCAAATGGAATGGAATCAACAAGCGTTTCTACATTAGGAAAAAAATCGAAGCAAAAGAAAATTCCTGTTAAAGCAAAAAAAACAAAACCTATAAAAACTGTAAAGCCAATAAAAATTGGCTCTAAAGGAGAAGTAATACCAAAAATAAAAAAAATGTGGCCTATATGGGTAACAATTATTTTGCTAATTATAGCAGTACCAATTGTTTCCATATTTATGAAAAGTGAAAATCAAGAAGTGAAATTTGGACAAATTATAAGTGCAAAAACCCAAGCTTTTTGGTCTGATATTAAATCACTAACTGGAAGCTTATCACAATCAGATTTATTAGCCAATAATGACTCTACATCGTCAAGCGAAAATAATGTTCTTATCGATGGGCTAGATGTTGAAGAAAAAATCAAGAATGACATTGACTATGAAGAGAATAATATAAATAAAGTTGATTCGCTTAATACGAAGCTTACAAATGAGCAAACAGAGGAAAACACAAAACCTGTAGAAGAGCCGATAGTTGAAAAAAATAAGCCTCTTGTAGATAAGCATTATGCTTTAGCTGGCATAAGCGGAACAAAGCTTAATGAAATTGAAATAACGAATAGGACTGAACTCTATTTAATTGTTGGAAGTTTTAGCAAGAAGAATAATGCAAAAAGGTTAAAAGAAGAATTAATAAGTTTAGGATATCAATCTGTGATTATTCCTGCTAAAGGTGGCCTTAATAGAGTGGCATTAAGTAAGTATACTTCGGTAGATGAAGCACTAAAATCGTTTGAACGCTTTCACCAAAAAAAACCAGATATAGGTGTATGGCTTTTAGTTAGAAAATAAATAAAAGTACAATATTGTTTACAAAAAACCTCCACACTAAAAATGTTGGAGGTTTTTTTAAGCATTAAAGAGCCCAAAAATCATTTTATTATAATATTACACAGAATGCTGCCCAGTGCCTTCAAGCTAAGCTACGATAAATATGATTAGGCATCACATTTATTTAATGGTCAAAACATTAAGAACCAATATCGGGCTTTATCCCAAATATCAAACAATTTGGGATAAAGCCCCAGCTCCTTGTGGCTTTGAAACAACGGCATAAATTCCGCTGCTAATGATATTCAGAACTCCTGACCTATAATAATTTCCAAACAACGGGGTACTATTGAGAGTATAAATTGACTTATATTTTAATCCCCATTATTATCATATCATCAATTTGTTCGTAAGAAGAGCCCATCCAACTATCAAATTCATTTTCAAGTTCAATTTTTTGCTTATCCATTGTTTCTAAACTTATCGATAATAATAATTGTTTTAAATTTCTTGATTTATATTTTTTCCCATTTTCCCCACCAAATTGATCCATAAATCCATCAGAATACATGTATATTCTGTCATTTTCAAAAACTTGAATTTCGTTATTTTCAAATTCTTTTTCTTTTGGATATATTCCAATAGGCGATTTGGTTGCCTTATATTCGAACAATTCGTTATTTCGAATAATTATAAGTGGATTATACGCACCAGCATAACACAAACCCTTAGTTTCAAGATTATACATACACAGGGCAATGTCCATTCCATCTTTTGAACTCCCGTATGTTCCATCTTGTTTTAACGCTATTTTTACTTTATAGCGAAGTATTTCAAGTATTTCGGCGGCATTTGAAACATCAGATATATTAGAAATTTCGTTGAGAAAAGAAACTCCCAGCATACTCATAAAAGCACCAGGAACTCCATGTCCAGTACAGTCTGCGACAGCAAATATAATTCGTTTTTTTTTCTTTTTAATCCAAAAAAAGTCACCAGAAACAATATCTCGTGGCCTATAAACAATAAAACTATTCGGAAAATATTGTTCCAGTTTTCTAAAAGAAGGCAAAAATGCTTTTTGAATATTACTAGCATAAACAATACTATCGGTCATGCTTTGGTTAATATCTTGAATAGTTTCTTTTTGTATTTGAATTTCGCTAAACTGCGTGGCTAATTGTGTTTGATGGCTTCTTAATAATAAATTAGCCTTTTGTATTTTCTTATAAGCCCAAAAAACCATAACAGTAATAACTACTCCAAAAATAGCAATTATGATAGAAATATTTCGCAAAAGGCTATCTCGCCTTTTTTCAAATTTCAATAAAGTTATTTTCTTTTCTTTCTGAGCAGTTTCATACTTTGTATTCATTTCGGCTATCGCCTTTATATGTTGCTCATTAAATATTTCGTCCTTTACTATGCCAAGTTTTTTTAATGCGTCTATTGCCTTAGCCAATTCTCTATTCTGATTATAAACATGTGCTTGCTTTTCATAAATATCACGGATTAAAAGTTTATTATCCAATTTTTTTGCAAGTTCAAGACTCTGATCAAGAAGAAATTTTGCTTTTGCTGTTTTTTTCTGATCCGAATAAAGTGAAGCAATATTCATCAATGTCATTGAGGTCAAATAATAATTATCCAGCTTTTTACTTATTTCAATGGACTGATTAAAGTACTCAGATGCAAGCTCAAATTTTTGCTGAATTAAATATATTTCACCAATATTGTTCAGATATGAAGCTTTATAACGTATACATAATTTAGGATTAGATTGTGATAACATTTTTACTGCCAAATTGTAGTTTTGCAGCGCACTTGTATAGTCTTCCTGATAATAATAGAAAACGCCAATATTATTATAAGAAGCAGCAATTAGCATAGAATCGTTTAGCTCAATACGAATTTTTAGAGATGCTTGCAAGTGCTCAATTGCCTTTTTCGTTTGTCCCAAAATATCGTACATAGTACCCAATTCGTTTAAAGCAATAGCTATACCTCTCTTATTGTCAATCTTTTCGTAGTATCTGTAAGCTTTTAAATCATAATTAAGAGCTTCTTTGTATTTCCCCAAATCATAATAAACTTCCCCTATTTTTATAGAAATATTTGCTTGAGCGGCAAAATCATTATTCTTTTGGGCTAATTTGTAAGATAAATTTAAGTATTCTAGTGATTTCTCAGGGTCATTAAATATCAGTTTTGATGCCAAAGATTCATAATACTCAATTTTTTCGGTATAAGTATTT
>DAOVUO010000199.1 GCA_030632545.1 Bacteroidales bacterium | reverse complement strand
GTAGCATTACTACAATATCAGCATTTAATTCAAGTGCTTTATTATAACATGATTTTTGATTTCCGCCATATCCTTTGTTTTTTTCATGAGCAATTATATGCTTTATTCCTAGTTTTTTGGCTACTTGAATAGTTTCATCTGAGCTTTTATCATCAGTTAAAATTATTTCGTCAACAATATCAAAAGGTATTTCGTTATAAGTTTGCTCAAGTGTTTTTGCTGCATTATACGCAGGTAAAACAACAGCTATTATTTTATCGTTTATCATGCTATCTAAATTTAGTCCTTCCCCGATATTCGGGGCAGGCAGTTAAACTTTGTCAAAATTGCCGTTAATAAATATATAAAAGCTTATAATCAGTCACAATATTTAGAGACCTAACCCCGACAAAGCTTTAGTTATTACGCAATTACAAAAACTCAATGAATTATTGCTATTGTGATGCAAAAAAACGAAAATTTTAGCACTTCTGATAATGTTTTTTACACAGAGAAGATGATTTAGGATTTCTAATTGTCGATTTCTTGTTTATCCTCTGTCAAACGGCAATCAACAATCGTAAATCTAAAATTTACTATCTAAGCTATAATTATTTACAAAATATTCTATATACTCATGAATTTTTGTGCCTAGGTAATAAGGTAAATTCATTAAAAAAAATGGCGTACCTGTTGAACTCGTATGTTTTTCAATATTGAATTTACCTGCATAAATCCTTATTGCATAGGGATGATTAGTTTGATTCATAAATAAATGTAGAGACTTTAATGTACCAACACGACCAGATTTGATTTCGATTGGAATTATTTTATTTTTATAAGTGAAAACTAAGTCAATTTCTGAAGAGGATTGTTTTTTTTCGCGCACCCAAAAAAAAGGCTTTTTATCATTTATTTTATTGAGTGAAATTAGTTCTTGTGTTATTAAATGTGGGATTAATGCACCTTTGTATGAGGTGCTTAAGTCTTTTAATGCAAGCATGTCTTTTTGGATTCCGAGAGCATGGTTAACTAGTCCTGTATCAAGAAATTGTAATCGAGGTGATTTTTTTATATCTGGTTTAATTGGAGTTTCTATTTCCGTAGTAGGATAAATTAATTGAATTATTTTAGCTCCATCTAAATGTCGTATTGCATCACCAACTTCTCTTGATTTATAGTTTGAATTTCCAAAATTATGAAATTTAATTCTTTGGTCAAGATATAAGTGTGCAGTAGAAATTATGTGTTTTATTACTTTTCGTTCTGTTTCGTTTGATGCATATTTTTCAACATCATTTTGGTAGGTTCCCCAAATACTTTCATATACTTTGGGTAAACTAGTAATACTTTTTTTCTCTGTGTATTTTTTTATAATTTCTGGCATGCCACCAATAATCGCATATTGATTAAATAAATTGAGTAAAATTTGATGAGCAAATGCAGTTACAGGGATTTTATTTAATTGTATTATTGCTTCCTGATGACCTATTGCAGATAAAAATTCTGAAAAATTTAATGGATATAAGTATAAAAATTCAACTCTGCCTACGGGGAAACTTTTAATTTTTCGCATAGCAAATTCCAATAAAGAACCAGCGGCTATTACATGTAATTTAGGTAGTTCTTCGTAAAAGTATCTAAGTAGTTGGATGGCTTTTGGCGATTCTTGAATCTCATCAATAAATAACAAGGTCTCATTAATAGAAGTTGTTGAGATTTTGTTTGATAAAAAAAGTGATTCTACTATGGTTTTAACATCATCAAATTCTTTAAAGTAAAATAAATCTGAGTTTTTTTCAAGATTTAGAAAAATGCTATATTTATAAGATTCAGCAAATTTTTTAACTAAAGTGGTTTTCCCTACTTGTCTTGCTCCTCTTATAATTAAGGGCTTGCGATGTTGCTCTGCCTTCCAATCATTTAAATGTTGTTCTAATGCTCTTTTGAATGCCAAAATATATGTTTTTTTATTAAAAAGTGCAATGTATTAATAATAAATCAAATATAATAAGTTTTGTAACAAAGTCAAGGGTGTTTTAAGCAAATTTTGTAACAAAGTCAGGGGTGTTTTGTTGTTTTTTTGTAACAAAGTCAGGGGTGTTTTGCTAATTTTTTGGTACAAGTAATTTATGGCCTTATTGTAATCACTATTTGTTCAATTTGCATATCGCTACGTATTGCCATATTTTGCACACGCCACTTTTGAAATTCCGTGCTTGTCATTATTGCAGGGAGTTCAAGTTCAATTTCCGAAATATTTATATTAGAACCTTGGTTCTTCAGAACGGGTTTATTCAGTGGCTTTTTCGAAAAAATGAAGTAAAGTGTATTGAGTTCCATTTTTGGATTACTTGTAAACAAAACTAACTCATCAACAGCAAAATCCTTTTCACCAAAATAGCGATGTTTTTCTGTAAATAAAATATATTCCTTATTTGCGTCAATTGACACTCCATTTTCAAATTGCTTTGGCATTTGCGAATAAGGAAGTAATCTGGCTGCATTATTTCCATCGTCCAAAAAAATACTTAAATAACCAGATTCTGCACTCTTGTAGTAAAAGAATAAATCCTCACCACTTTTAAATTCTTCATTTGGTTTAATTATTTCAATATCTGACAGAATTATTATTTCGTTAGCTACTTTTAAATTTTCCAGTTCTCTTACTTGAACCTTAATTTTGCATTTAATGTAGTACTTTTTAGTTTTCCCTTTGCCAGATTCTACAATATCCTCATACTTCTCGCTTAATATGTTTATAATTTCACCTTTAACAATAGACGAACTTTGCATTTGCATATTTTCGGAGCTTTCGGCTTTCCCATTGTTATTTTTAACTTCAACGCTACTAACCACATTTCTGATTATAGCCGTTCCAAAAGTAGTTTCAATGGCGTTATCTTTAGCTAATTGCAATGCTCTGCTTTTAGCCAAATCCTTTGATTCGGAATTCATGTTCCACTCAACAACAGCCTCCCCTTTTACTTCTTGAATTTTATTTTGCGAAAAAACACTAAACGAATTGACTAGCAAAATTGATATGAATAGTATGAAGTTTTTCATTTTGTGTGAGTTTATGTGAACCAAAGGTAAGCATTTTGGATTATATTTTCAATGATTGACTATTTATGTTTATTAGCGATTTACTATTGGGCGATTGTTCTCAGAATTATTTCTATACTTTGAAATCATATAACTGAAAACAAATCGCTATAGTCTGAAAAACTAATATTAATATAGAGCAACACTTTGTAAATTATATGATTATAAAATAATATTCAAAAGTAGTCAGTCTACTGACCATTTTTTTGTGATTTTCGGTCAGTCTATTGATCATTTTTTGTATATTTGTAAAAATGAATGCTATAAAGCAATTTTAGTTTATTATGCAAAAGTTATACGAAATGTCAAAACAGTTGGTTGAATTAACTGAATTAGAATATATTCGGCCACAAATTAGTTTTTTTGAACAAAACGAACGTTTAATTGGTATTAAAGGAAGCAGGGGTGTTGGTAAAACAACTTTGTTACTTCAATTTGCAAAAACAAAACTAAAAAATAGGAATTATGTGTATTTAAGTCTTGATAATACGTATTTTACCGAGAATAAGCTAGTAGATTTTGTTGATGATTTTGTGAAAAATGGGGGCGAATATTTATTGCTTGACGAAGTACATCATTATACCAATTGGTCGATTGAACTCAAAAATATTTATGATAATTACAAGGGATTAACAGTTTTATACACAGGCTCTTCGTTGCTGCATCTTACTAAAGGAAGAGCAGATTTATCAAGACGAACTGTAATGGATACACTTTTAGGTTTCTCTTTTCGTGAATATGTAAATATTACAGAAGGTTTTGATTTTGAGGCTTTAAGTTTGGTTGATATTGTTGGGAATCATGTAGAAATTGCCACAAAATTATTTGCAAGAATAAAACCAATTGTAAAATATAAGGAATATTTAAAATATGGATATTATCCATTTTTCTTGCACAATAAAGAGAGCTATCCTTTTAAATTAGCAGAAATAACAAATCAGATTCTTGAGGCAGATTTGCCACAATTTGCAAAAATTAATTATTCAAATGTAAAAAAGCTAAAGCAAGTTTTATATGCAATTTCGGAAAGTGTGCCATTTAAGCCTAATATAACAAAATTAAGTGCTCAAATAGCTATAAGTAAAAATACTTTAATGGATTATATGCATTATCTAAAAGAAGCTTTATTGATAGATTTTTTATATTCAGAAAAAAGTGGATTTAGTAAAATATCAAAGCCAGAAAAAATATATTTATATCATCCCAATTTAATGTTTTCAATTACAAATAATAACACAAATATTGGAAATATGAGAGAGAGTTTCTTTTTGAATCAAGTTTCGGCTAATAATGTTGTGAATTATACTAAAAAGGGTGATTTTATTGTAAATAATAAATATATTTTTGAAGTAGGAGGAAAAAACAAGAAATACAATCAAATTGCAAATATTGAAAATTCTTATTTAGTATTAGACGATATTGAAATTGGCTTCCGAAATCAAATACCTCTATGGCTTATGGGGTTTTTATATTAGAATTTTTGAATTTATTTCACAAGTGTGCTTTAGTTAAAGTCACGGAGTGAATGACTTAATAGAAATGATGGTTTTCCAAGAGTTATTGTTTTTATTTACATATTCACACCGTGACTTGTTAAAACTGATATGGCCAATCATAAATCATAAATCGTCAATCAAATACTTTTGCGTTAGCCCAATCGTCAATCGTCAATCATAAATCGTCAATCAAAAACGACGCTACTAGGTGCAAGCACGCTAGCAGGTCTTGCACCGTCAATACTCTTGCGTTAGCCTCAATCGACAATCGACAATCGTCAATCATAAATCGTCAGTCTAAAACCTTTCTCTTAAAAATCCACGATTACGTAGTTGCGCTTCCCAATCGTCGGGAGTAAAACATTTTTGTCCATTTATTATTGAGCGCAATATTTTCTCTAACAAAGCTCTTTCTACATTTTTATCACTTCTACCTAAAGAGTTACCACCTTTTTCGCCATTTGTTAAATCATCTAGTGCAATATATTTATCACGTATTTCAGTCCAATATGTCAAACCATATTTACGGTCATCTAACTTATATTTCACAATAGCTTTTACAACTTTATTAACCGAAACTCTAATACCTTCGGCATCCGTAGGCCAATTGTATTTATTATCTTTATGCACTAAGCCAAACTCAGGATAATAATCATACTTATTATCTTCATCAATAAACTCAGCAATATATAATTTTAAATACTTACTATTTTTAGACATGTCGGCAGCCAAACGGTTTTTTTCGCTATTCACGCTAACTAAAGAATCGCTTGTTTCCGAAGTGCTTACAAAGAAATTACCAAAATTATTGATATTAGTTTTAATTCCCTCAAAACTTATCCATTTTATATCCATTGGATCTTCTTCTAGGCTTGCTAATACTCTACCCCCCAATCCAAATAAATCTTTCTCGTTTGTAGCAATCCAAGGCAAGTACTTTACTCCCTTTGACTCATCATTTTCTGCACTCTCATTATTCTGTTCAGTATTTTCGTCTTTTGGGTTTTCGTCCGAATTTTCGTCTTTTTTGCTTTCGTCCGAATTTTCATTCTTTTTGTCCTCTTCCGAATTGTTGTCCTTTGGTGTAAACTCGTCGTCCATAATATTTGTTTATTTTGTTTCGTCATCCAATTATATATATAAATTTTAATACT
>DAOVUO010000229.1 GCA_030632545.1 Bacteroidales bacterium | reverse complement strand
TTGTGTTAAATGTTACTCAGAATTAGCTCAACTATTAAGCAAAATAAAACCCAAAATCCCACTAATATTTCATGCTTTTAACGAAAATATTCAAGTAGCCAAAATGTTTAAAAATTTTGACTCATACTTCTCTTTTGGCCATTTATTACTGAATTCAAACACAAAGGCGTATAAAAATTTCCACTTAATCTCGCCAAATTCTATTTTTTTTGAAACCGACGAGGCCAATATTGATATAAAAGAAATATATTTGCAGGCATCAAAAATAAATGGAATGTCTGTAGAACAATGGGAACAGCAAATTGAAAAGAATTTCAGTAAAATATTTAAACTTTAAAAATGACAAATTGGTTAGATAGAACTGAGCTCCTCATAGGCACTGAACAACTTGAGCTTTTAAACTCAAAGCATGTAGTGATAGTGGGTTTAGGAGGCGTAGGCTCTGTTGCGGCTGAAATGATAGCACGTGCAGGAATTGGAAAGCTTACAATTGTTGATGGTGATCAAGTTGACATAACAAATATTAACAGGCAAGTATTGGCCTTAAATTCAACAATTAATAAACGAAAAGTTGAGCTTATGAAAGCCCGTTTACTTGATATAAATCCAAAATTAAAAATTGATGCTATTGACGAATATATGAGAATTACAGATATTATAGAACTTTTAAACACAAAATATGACTACGTAGTAGATGCAATTGATACTTTATCTCCCAAAATCAATTTAATTAAACAGACTTTAGAAAAGAAAATTCCATTAATAAGCTCTATGGGTGCTGGTGGTAAATTAGATCCAACAAAAATTGAAATTGCTGATATTTCAAAATCTTATAATGATAATTTGGCTCGAATGCTGAGAAAAAAACTACACAAATTGGATATTTACACAGGTTTTAAAGTCGTTTTTTCATCCGAAAAAATAGATAAAAATAGCGTGATTATACAGGAGAGCGAAAATAAAAAATCAAATGTAGGCACTATTTCTTATATGCCCGCCGCTTTTGGAATATTTATATCCTCGGTAGTTATAAGAGACTTAATAGAAAAATAAATTATTTATTTTTCTATCAAACAATATTACTTTTGTTTTTTAAATAATTTTAAATTTACATATAAATGAAAAAACTAAGCCTTGGCTTATTCCTATTAACAGTCTTGTTTTTCCCTACCAAAGCACAGCAAGATAAAGAAATTGTAGATTCCTTTTTTCAAAATGCTATTTCGGATTATACGGCCTACGAGCAGTTGCGCTATTTAACAAAAAACATTGGCGGAAGATTAACTGGGTCGCCCGAAGCAGCGGCAGCAATAGAATATACTTTTCAGGAACTTAAAAATATGGGGTTTGACTCTGTGTATTTACAAGAAATAATGGTTCCGAATTGGGTGCGTGGCGAAAAAGAAATAGCCAGAATATCTTCTACGGTTTATGGAACAACGGAAATGCACGCTACAGCACTAGGACTTTCAATTGGAACAGGAAAAGATGGACTTTGGGCGCAAGTTATAGAAGTAAAAAACTTTGATGAACTTAAAAAGCTAGGCGAAAAAAAAATAAAAGGAAAAATTGTTTTTTTTAATCGTGCGGCAACTACAAAACAATACCATACAGGAAATGCCTATGGAAGTGCTATAAATCAACGTACAGAAGGAGCAGTTCAGGCTGCACAATATGGCGCAATTGGCGTACTTATTCGTTCTGTAGGAACGGCACACGATTTTAACCCTCATACAGGTGTAATGCACTATAAAGAAGGTGTAAATAAAATACCATCAATAGCCATTAGCACTAACGATGCAGATATTTTGAGTCTACAATTAAAGCAAGATGTTGAATTAAATGTATATTTTCGAACAACTTGTCATCAACGCCCAGATGTAAAATCGTATAATGTTATTGCTGAAATTAAAGGAACTGAAAAGCCTGATGAAATAATACTTGTAGGTGGGCATCTCGATTCGTGGGATAATGGTGAAGGTGCTCACGATGATGGAACTGGAGTTGTTCAGTCTATTGAAGTACTCCGTTTATTTAAAGCATTAGGAATAAAACCTAAACATACCATAAGAGCCGTTTTATTTATGGACGAAGAGGTGATGCAGCGAGGAGGAAAAGCTTATGCACGTGAAGTAAAAGAAAAACAAGAAAAGCATATATTTGCGATTGAGTCAGATGGCGGTGGTGCGCTTCCTTTGGGTTTTAGTATTGATGCCAATAAAGAAATTACGCAAAAAATTAAGGCATGGCAAGAATTATTTTTGCCTTGGGGAATTTATAATTTCAGAAATGGTGGTTCGGGAGTAGATATTGGCCCATTAAAAGAACAAGGAATTGCATTGGCTGGTTTAATTGTTAATTCACAAAAATATTTCGATTTTCATCATGCACCAAATGATGTTTTTGAGAATGTAAATCAACGAGAAATGCAACTTGGAGCAGCAGGAATGGCCGCTCTTATTTATTTAATTGATAAATACGGATTGTAGTAAAACATCCACAAATCATAATATCACAATGATTTGTGGATGTTTTTTTATTTTAATACACTCCCATCAGGCAATACCACAAAATGAATTGCTTCATCAACATTTGACATAAATACAGCATTAATATCATCATACTCTTTTAATTGATTATAAAGCGATTTATCTACAAGATATTTAAACGAACCGCTTTTCTCTGGCAATAAATCACCTTGTCCATCTTTAGAGAGTACATAAGCTTGAGATACATTCATTTCGATATAATAAGCTGTATCGGTATATGAATAGCCTTGAGAGTTTTTGTTACTAAATTCCTCTGAAGATTTATTTGTTATACTACCTTTTTCGAAATGCACCACACCATATTTAGCATCAAAATAGCTACTTACAATCATATACGCAATAAAAAGAACAAAAAAAACTAAAATAAAACCAATAGCTTTCCCTTTTCTTGGTGCCCAAACTAAAAGCGCAATTCCACCTAACAAAGCAATAGCAATTATCGCAAGAATTGCTGTTGGCGGCATACTGGTAGCTCTATTAATTACTGGCGACACCATTTCTAAATATATTTTTGTCCAATCTATCATCTTATTTCCCTTTTTTTAGTGTTAATTTAAGTAAAAACATTAAATTGTACCATAATATAGTAACAAAACTCTACATACTACAAATTTAGACCAAATAAATGAAAAAAATATTTTTCCTTCTAATATTCATTATCCTCATTCAATATATGGACGCACAAGAAAAAATCCTAACAAAAAACACTGGACATACTAAAACAGTGAGTAGTATAGCATTTAGCCCCGATGGCAAATTTATAGTATCTGGTAGTGACGACTTTACAGTAAAACTATGGGATGCAAAAAACTTAAAACTCATAAAAACATTTATTGGACACGCAAGAGATGTAAATAGTGTGGCGTTTAGTCCTAATGGAAAATATATTATTTCGGCAAGTGGTGGCGGATATTCAACCGTAAGTTCATTAAGATTATGGGATATTCAAACAGGAGAGGAAGTTAAAAGATTCGTAGAACACAAACATTGGATTAAAAGTGTTGCATTTAGTGCCGATGGTAAATATATTGTTTCTGGTGCTTATGATAAAACAATTAAATTGTGGGACATAACAAGTAGTGAGTCTATTAGAACTTTTAGTGAGCACAAAGATAATGTGAATTCAGTAGCGATAAGTCCTGATGGTGAGCTCATTGTGTCAGCAAGTAATGATTTAACAATAAAATTATGGAACTCAAATCAGCAAAAATCTTTAAAAACATTAGAAGGACATACAGATTTCATTTCTTGTGTAACATTTAGTCCCGATGGCAAATATATTGCTTCATGCAGTTCCGATAAGACAATAAAACTGTGGGATGTAAATAAGGAACAGGCAATTAAAACAATAGAACTATTGGACGAAGTAGAAAGTGTAGCATTTAGTTCAGACGGCAAATATATTCTTGCAGGATCAAAAATTATAAAACTGGATGAATCTGAAGCAATTCAAGAATTAAATACAAACGAGTTCAAAATAACTGAATCGGTATTTTGCCCTAATAATAAGCTTATTGCAACTTGTAGTGCAGATAAAACAATAAAACTATGGGATGCTAAAAGTGGAGCAGAACTTCAGACTACTTTTTCGGGTGAAACAAAAAAATTACTGAATGTAAAACTTTCACCCAATGGGAAATACATTGCATACAGTAGCTTTGATGAAACTATCAGACTCCGAAACACTGTAAATGGCACTGAAATTAAAACATTTATTGGCGAAGCTTCGAGTTGGATAGAAAACATAGCTTTTAGTCCTGACAGTAAATATTTAGCATACAGTTATAGTATAAAAAACCCACCAGAAAGTCGTTCTGGCTATTCTCATCTTGTAAAATTATTAAATGTAGAAAATGGCGAAGAAATTAGCACACTAAAAAATAGCCCCGACGATATACATGATATAATATTTAGCCCCGACAATAAAAGTATAGCAATTTATAGCGATGAAAAAATTGAAGTGCTAAATTTAAAAAACAATAAACTTATTACAGTATTTGAAGGACATAAAGGTGCTGTTTCTGGAAATCTTGCATTTAGTCCTAATAGTAAATACATTGTTTCTTCTGATTGGAGTAATACCATATTACTTTGGAGTGCAGAAAATGGAAAGCTAATACGAATAATATTTAAAAAGGAGGGATATTCTAATTTTGTTGGTAGTGTGTCAATAAGTCCAGACGGGAAATACATAGTTGCTGGCAGCCATTATAAAGTAATGTATATCTGGAAAATAGAAAATGGGAGAAGAGTAAGAAAACTAAAAGGACATACATGGCTGATAAACTGTGCAGTATATAGCCCTGACGGTAAATACATTATTTCGGGAAGTAATGATAAAACCCTAATTTTATGGAATGCCAATAGAAGAAGAAAAATTAGAGTTTTTGAAGGACATACAGACAAAATTAATACAGTATCATTTAGTGCAGATAATAAGTTTATTGTATCTAGCAGTCAAGATGGAACAATAAAAATTTGGAAAACAGAAACAGGCAAATTACTACTCACTATTGAAGATATTAAAAAAAGTAAAGACTGGATAATGTATACTCCAGAAAATGAATACGAAGGAAATAACGCACAAAAATATTTACATTACCTCTTGGCTAACAAAGTATATCCTTTGCCCAAAAACGACCCTAAATATATTGTAGGGCTTTTATCAAAAATATACAAATAATTTAAGAATATTCCAAACAGGGATACCACTTTTTTTTATTGCACTAAATACCCTTGAG
>DAOVUO010000252.1 GCA_030632545.1 Bacteroidales bacterium | reverse complement strand
TTTGGAAAATATTGAAGGACGTGAAATTCCTGCAAGTTTATCAGGCAGACCACCCTCAATGTGCCCAGGTTGTGGACACATGGATGTTTTTAGAGCTATAAATGTGGTAACTAAAAGATACGGTGACATTCGTAGTTTTGCGGACATAGGCTGCTATACTTTAGGAGCTTACGAGCCATTTAATGCAATTGAAACATGTATCGACATGGGAGCTTCAATTACCATGGCTAAAGGTGCTGCCGATGCAGGTATTCACCCTGCTATTTCTATTATTGGCGACTCTACTTTTATTCATTCTGGTATGACTGGTTTGATGGATGCCATTACAGAAAACACCAAAATGGTGCTAATTATTTCAGATAATAGTACTGCCGCAATGACTGGAGCGCAATATTCACCTGCGGAACATCAATCATTGAAGAGAATTTGTATTGGTTTGGGCGTACAACCAGATCATGTTCGCTCTATTAAACCATTACCTAAAAACCATGATGATTTTGTAGAAATGCTTCAGGAAGAAGTAGATTATGATGGTATTTCGGTGATTGTAGCAACTAGAGAGTGTGTTAGGGTTGTGGATGCAAGAGTGCGCGCAAAAGCTTTGGCAAAAAAAATGGCCAATAAGTAATTATTAGTGTTGTTTTAGCTTCAATAGTTCGTTAAATTTCAGCCACGAATGCACGAATTAATTGAATTACAGATAATTATAAGAATATATTGTTTAAGCATTAAAGTGCTGATATACTTTTAATTACACGAATAATTAACGAACTATTAAGCTTGATAATAAATTAGTGATTGTAATGCCAATCTCGCTACAATCACTAAGAAAATAAGTGATAATAAAACTATAATACTTCGTTAAATCTTGTAAGACACTGAATGACAATCATTTGCAAAAATAAATTCATTAAGCATAACTGCTAGATATTCAGCACTTTAACTTAAAACTTAACGAAGTATTAAAAACTATAGACAGATGAAAAAAGATATAATATTAGCAGGTGTAGGTGGACAAGGGATTTTATCTATTGCTGCAACTATCGGAACTGCTGCACTTATTGATAATTTGAATATGAAGCAGTCCGAAGTACACGGAATGTCGCAACGTGGAGGTGCTGTACAATCACATTTACGCTTATCTAGCGATGAAATTCTTTCGGATTTGATTCCTAAAGGTAAAGCTGACATGATTTTATCAATGGAGCCAATGGAAGCACTACGTTATTTACCGTATTTGCATGCCGATGGTTGGATTGTTACAAATAGTAAAGCTTACGAAAATATCAGTAATTATCCTGAAATGGAAGTTATTGTTGCAGAATTAAAGAAAATAAAAAATCATCTTATAATTGATGCTGAGGCGGTAGCAAAAGAGCTTAAAGCCGTAAGATCAGCAAATATTGTGCTAGTTGGTGCTGCTGCCGAAAAATTGAATTTAGATTTTTCTCAAATTGAAGAAGCAATAAATCAGATTTTTGGAGCAAAAGGTAGCGATGTGGTTAAAGCAAATATAAATGCTTTGAATGCAGGGCGTAAAATTGCAACTAGTTAAAACACATTACTATTGGCAATGCTTCGCTACGTTTTGTAATTATTTCCAGATTTAGTAGGGAGTAAACAATAACAAGAAGCTTGACAGTGTATCTGTTTTATATTGGGCAATTGACTATAAGCTTTTTATGTAATTATTAACCGCAAGTTTGACAAAATTTAGCTGACTATTAGCTGACTATTAGATAAGAAATCAAGCTAAAACAAAATTTAGTTTAAGAATAGCATCAAAAAGATTATTAACTTGAAAAAGCTAATAGTCTTTTATTTTTATTTCGCCTAAGTGTTTATTATTTTTGTACCCTAAAATTATATTGATTATGGATATGGATATGAATACAATGGCAGTATTTGCAGGCGTTGTAGTGATTGGCTTACTTATTTTTAGATTAATTTTTAAAACTGCACTTAAAATAATAGGTGGTACTCTTGTTTTTGGAATTATTATAATTGCTTTTCTAGTAGGTACAGGTAAAATGGATATGAGTAATTTTAAAGTTTCGGCAGCAGATTTTAAATTGATGGATATGAACGAACTTTATTGTGGTGAAAATGGAATCGACAAAGTAATTTGTGATTGTATTGTAAAGCCGCTTGACGAAAAACTTCATGCTCGTTATACCGCTTCAGAAATTGAGGATTTAAAAAAGAATAAAATGCTTTGGCTTAAAGAAATATATTCTATTTTAAAGGAGCATAAGGGCGATTTTAAACGTCGATTGCAAGAGCAAGGAGCTGAAGGAAAATGGGACGATTTTGTTAATCAATTTATTGGTATCGGTATTGATATGCAAGCCGAGAAAGCTTTTGGTGAGTTAAAAGAGTAAAAGTAATTATTAATGCTTAATTTTTAAGTGCTCAGTGCCAAGTTTTAAGTTAAAACACTGGACATATGGCAGTTATTTTTATTTTTGCAAACTGATAAACAAAGTGCATTATTAGGATACTAAATGGGTATCTGTATACCCATAAAACACTTTGATTGTCATCTGGTTAGTTTCAGCAATAGCTATTGATTTGCTTTTTTAATGAGGGAAAATACTAAATTATGAGAAAAAATATATTGTTTGTCTTTATCTTGTTATATACTATCAACTTAAAGGCACAAGTCGAAATTCCTGAGGTTTATAGCAAATTAAGCTACGAAAATGGAATCTTGACACTCGATTATGATGGTAAAAAAATTGCGGTTAGTCCTGAAGAAGGATACTCTCTTGAGAAATTAATCGGAAATCCACAAGCAATTGAGGATGGTTTATCTTTTGATTTTCAAATGCCAGAATTGAGGGGAAAATGAGTTTACGGTTTTATTCATCTAAATGATGGGAAATATCCTTTACCAGTTTATTTTCATACAGCTGCAATTATTAAAAATGGGAAAGCTGAAATTGACATCAGAAATGATCTTTCTGGTAAATATGATATGATAAATTGGGTCAATAATGGTAAAGGGCTTATTGGATATAGAGTAATTACAAAGGAAGGGGATTTTATTTTTGAAGGGGAAATAGGTTTTAGGTACAAAAATAATCAATTCAGTATTGATAATACTCTGATTGAAGGCCCAGCGGTAACTCTGCTTAACGAAGAAGGTGCAACTATATATTTCACCACAAATAATCCACTAAAAGCATCTGTAAATGTTGGCGGAAAAACATTTACAGATAAGAATGCAGTTAAAATCCATGAAATTAAACTTGATGGTTTAGAATCCAATAAAAAATATAACTACGAAGTAATTTATGGTGACAATAGTTTAAATTATAGTTTTAAAACTGCACCAAAAGCTGGAACAAGAGAGCCATTTATGTTTGCCTACACAAGCGATTCGAGAGGTGGGAATGGTGGAGGTGAGCGTGATTTTTACGGACCAAATACATATATAGTGAAAAAAATTGCCGCACTTGCAAAATATAAGGAAGCTGCTTTTGTACAATTTACAGGCGATTTAATTGGTGGTTATACTAATTCTGCGGCTGATATTGAATTACAATATTCAAATTGGAAAAAAGCAGTTGAACCATTTGCTCATTATATACCTTTTATTGCCACAATGGGAAATCACGAAGTAGTTAGTTATAAGTTTCCGAAAGGAAGGTATGGAATTACTATGGATAAATTTCCTTTTGAAACAGAGTCTTCGGAAGCTATATTTGCAAAGCATTTTGTAAATCCAACGAATGGGCCTGTTAGTGAAGATAATTCAAAATATGATCCATCAAATACTACCGTAGATTTTCCATCATATAGCGAAAATGCGTTTTATTATACATACGACAATGTAGCAATGGTGGTTCTTAATTCAAATTATTGGTATGCCCCAAGTTTAAAAAAATCGCAGGGCTTAATAGATGGTAATTTACATGGTTATATTATGGATAATCAGCTAAGTTGGCTTGAAAAAACAATGGCAATGTTTGAAAAAGAGAGTAGTATCGACCATATTTTTGTTACAATACACACACCAGCATTTCCTAATGGTGGACATAGTGGTGACGATATGTGGTATTCAGGAAAAAATTCGTATAGACCATACATAGCAGGTAGTCCAGTTGAAAAAGGAATTATTGAACGAAGGGACGATTTTTTAGAGATTATTGTCAATAAATCGCCTAAAACAGTTGCATTACTAACTGGCGACGAGCATAATTTCAATGTTTTAACTATAGATAAATCTACCACTATTTATCCTGAGGATTGGACAAAGAAAAAAATTGAATTTAGTCGTCCATTTTACCAAATAAATAATGGAGCAGCTGGCGCACCTTATTATGCACAAGAGATTTTGCCATGGAGCAATGGTGTGGATGGATTTACAACACAAAATGCACTTGTTTTTGTTTATGTTGATGGTAAAAATGTAAAAATTGAAGTAATAAATCCTGTTACTTTTGATGTAATTTTAGAAAAAGATTTGAGATAAGTTATTGAAATGGGATTTGCAAAAAATTATATAGAGCAATATGCTTATGAGACACAGTTTTTAATGAGCGAACCAAAGCGAAATTTGGTTGCTTGTGTAATAATTCCGTGTATTGAAGAACCTAATATTTTGCCTACACTTCAATCTTTGAGTAAGGCCGAACTACCTACATTTATAGAAATAGATGTGATAATTGTAGTTAATTCACCAGAACAAGCTAGTTCTCACGTTTTAGAAGCAAATGAACGTACACTAATGCAAGTTTCTGATTTTAAAAAGAGAAATCAGAAATTTGGATTAAATATTCATGCAATTGACGTTAGAGATTTACCAAAAAAGTTTGCAGGAGCTGGTTTTGCACGTAAAATTGGGATGGATGAGGCAATCAGACGATTTGATTTACTTGATAAACCAGAGGCTTTAGTTATTAATTTAGATGCAGATAGCACTGTTGATGACAATTATTTTATGGAAATTTTTAATCATTTTGAGGAAAATCCAACTCATGTTGCTGGAAATATTTATTATGAGCATCCTTTGTCGGGCAGTGAGTTCTC
>DAOVUO010000288.1 GCA_030632545.1 Bacteroidales bacterium | reverse complement strand
TGTGCTTGTTTTACAATCAAACTGCCTTGTGCAGCATTTTTACTTACGATATTGTGTCGTCCAGGCTTTAGTTGTACATTTTCAATCACTACCTGTGGAATAGTGTGTATAACAATTCTATAATTACTCAATGCATCAATTTCAAGGGTATCCGAATTTCCCAATTCATTAAAAGTATGAATAAAATTATACTTCATTACTCCTGTTTGCTGGTCGTAGAAGCTCATATTTACGCCTGTTTCTGTGGCTTTTTTATAAATATCCAATAAATCTACCTGTATTGTTGTATTTAAAGTTGTTTGCGAGATTATAGTTTTAATAATTTTTCTAAAATCATCTTCGCTTCCAGCATCTAAATATTTCCCCATACAATCAAAAGCATTCTTCAACTCAAGGTCAAGGCCAAGACCAATTATATATGGTTGCATAAAAACCGAATTTCTCTGCAAACTAAGTGCGACTTTACATGGATCGGCACCGCATTCTTCAATTCCGTCGGTAATTAAAATAATAATGTTTTTGCAGTTTTTACATGGGGGAAAATCTTTTTCCGACTGCATTAATGAAAATGCAATGGGTGTAGTTCCTTTGGGCGTTGTTGTTCTTAACTTTTCTTTAATCTTTTCGGCTGAGTTTGGCGAAAAAGGAACTTCTAATTTTGTATCGTCACAATGCCTTGGTGGGTAATTTTTCTGATGACCATACATACGTAACGCCATTTGAACATTTGGTATTTGCGCCAATGAATCAACCATGTCGCTCAAAACCCGATTGGCCACATCTATTTTTCGTTCCCCATTCCAATCGCCCAACATACTTCTTGATTCATCAAAAATAAAGAGAATGCGTGTAGTAGTATTTTGGGCTATAAGCGAAAACTTATAGAATAAAAAAAGTATTAATATAATTTTCCTCACATGTATCAGCTTCTATTTCAAACTATTATAGTATTCGATAAGTTTTTGTAAATCTCGCTTTCGATCTATTTTCAATTTTTTATTTGCAATAAATTCATTTACTTTATTTTCGTTCTTATCAAATTGCTTTCTGAGAACCAAAGCAGAGCTTTTAACCATTATAGCTGGTTTATCACCTACTTTCAAATACTGTTTTTCACCCATAGTACTATAACTCTCATTTCCGTATGCACCTGAACGCTTAGGTACTTTTTTCACAAATTTTCTTAGCAAAAGTTTTGCTTCACCATCCATAAGAATTTCAAAATAACTGAATTGCTCATTATTTAAGTAATTAATAAATGATGTATAAATAAAAAAATTCCCTCCCATCACAATTTTATCAATACTTCGAGGATCTACAATCAATCGAATCTCAAATCTGTCATTTTTAGCATCATACTTAAAAGATGCAGGATTTATCAGCGTATAATCCTTTAAAATCATACTTCCACTTTGCCAATCATTAGTTGTATATAACTTTGTTTTTGATGCAATTAATTCTTCGTGGAAACTTTGAACTTTTGGTTTATCATAATAAATAATTCCCAAAGTGTTTTGTCCATAAAAATTTGTAGATATACTCAAAATAAGTAAAACAACACTTAAAACTTTCTTCATATTTTATTAAATCAAAAAGGCTGCATTACGCAGCCTTTATTTTTTTACGCTTCTAATTTTATTACTTTTGTTTTTGCCCACTTATCACCAAAACGTAGTCTTTCTGAACCAAGCACCATTAAAGCATCTACTATACCAAATACTGGAATTGCTAAACTAAGTGCTCTGATTACAGAAGATTGATAATCCTCTGTAATTGGCTCACCAGTTTCAGCATTAACAACACGAAGCTTCATGGCTTTTTTACCAATACTTTGTCCATCTAAAAAAGGAAGAGCGTCTTTAGTAAAAAAATAACCTAATCCCAGCAACCATCCAACATAAGGAATTGCGCCAGCAACAGACATTAAAATACCATCAATAAAGACTGCCAAAAACCTGTCCATAGGTGTTGCCATCTGATTATCACTAAAATTCACATCTCCACTCTCCATAGAATCGTCTAATTTTTCCATAATTATATTAATGTTAAGTTAAAAGTCGCCTAAAGTTTCATTTAATTGAGCAAGAGCTAATTCTGTTTGCTCAGCATTTGGTGCTTTTCCATGCCATTTATTTG
Organism: Bacteroidales bacterium; assembly: GCA_030632545.1. Taxonomy (GTDB): domain Bacteria; phylum Bacteroidota; class Bacteroidia; order Bacteroidales; family DYOH01; genus DYOH01. The sequence goes on along the minus strand of DAOVUO010000288.1, from coordinate 2,464 downwards.
TTCCAACCATAAAATCAACACCAAAACCCATTTCAGTTTTCATCAAAATAAGTACAGGTTTGCCTTTTCCTGTAAGAGATTTTGCCTTTTTTATTCCTTCAACAATTTCAAGCATCTCATTGCCATTACATTCTACAACAACCCAGCCAAAAGCTTCCCATTTTGCTTTCAAATCGCCTAAGGAAAGAACCTGCTCTAACGAGCCATCTATCTGTTGTCCATTATAATCTACAGTCGCAATTAAATTATCAACCTTATTTGCCGCAGCAAACATTACAGCCTCCCATATCTGACCTTCTTGCAATTCACCATCGCCATGTAAAGTATAAACAAGACTATTATCCTTGTCCAATTTCTTAGATAAAGCTGCACCAATAGCGACAGACAAACCTTGCCCCAAAGAACCAGATGCGATACGAACACCAGGTAAGCCTTCTGCCGTTGCAGGATGACCTTGCAATCGAGAACCTAATATACGAAAACTTGACAATTCTGAAATAGGAAAATATCCTTTTCTTGCTAAAACACTATACCACAGTGCTGATAAATGACCATTTGATAAAAAGAACATGTCTTCATTTTGTCCTGTCATATCAAAATTATCAGAATTTACATTCATTATATCAAAATAAAGTGCTACCATATAATCGGTTGCACCTAGTGCTCCGCCTGGATGTCCTGAGCTAACACCACTTATCATTCTTATTATGTCGCGTCTTACTTGTGAAGCAATTTTCTGAAGTTCTATATTTTTACTCATCTAAAATTTATTTTGGACAAATGTACGTATTTTTACTAACTTGTCCATTCGAAATTTTGATTAAAAAATATGAGAATTATTCATACATCCGACTGGCACATTGGCCAACGCCTATATGGTAAAGAACGAAATGAGGAACATCAGCTTTTTTTTGATTTTTTACTTAGTACGATTATTGATACTGAAACTGACGTACTTATAGTGGCAGGCGATATTTTTGACGTGGCTTATCCTTCAAATTCGGCAGAGGAAATCTATTTCAATTTCCTGACTAAATTAATAAATACGACTTGTAAAACTGTAATTATAATAGGAGGAAATCACGATTCGGTTAGTACACTAAATGCACCAAAAAAAATCCTAAAACACCTAAATATCCATATTTTTGGCGGTTTAGAAGCGGAAATTGAAAAACATTTTATACCCATTACATATAATAAAGAAAATGTGCTTATTGCTGCAATTCCATTCTTACGAGATAAAGATTTGGTAAAATCAGTAGCAGGACAATCTTATGACGAAAAAATTAAAAATCTGAGAGAGGAATTGGTAAAACTATACTCAAATGCACTAGAAAAAGCTAATGAAGAATTTCCTAATTTTACAAAAATATTTACTGGACATTTCCACACTGATGGCTCACAACTGTCTGACAGCGAGAGAGAAATTCATTTTGGTAATTTGGGTATTGTAAATGCAAAAAACCTTCCTAAAGTTGATTATTGGGCTCTTGGTCATATTCATAGGCCACAAATTATTGGTAAAAATGATAAAATTCGCTATTCGGGCTCGCCAATTCCCTTGAGTTTTAGTGAGAGAAACGACAATAAACTAATTTTGCAACTTGAAATTTTAGAGCAAAACATAAATATTAAACAAATTGATGTGCCAATTTCACGATATTTAAAAAAAATCAAAGGAACATTTAGCGAAGTAAAAATGGAGCTTGAGATAATTGAAAAATCTAGTTTTATCCTTTTGCCTTGGATTGAAATATTGATTATTGAAGAAAAAATTGAGTTTGAACAAAAAAATGAATTTATAGAATTTATAGCTGAATTAAATAATTGCGAAATTTTAAAATACAGGTTTGAAGCAAAAAATATTATTCAAAATGAAAATATTAAAGTCCCCAAAAGCCTTGATGATATGTCAACTTATGACCTATTTGACCATTTTTTAGAAAAAAAGGGAGAATTAGCAAATGTAGAGCTAAAACATGCTTATAAAGAAATTATTGAACAAATAAACAAAAACTCAAAATAATATGCCGAAATTTAGTTTTATACAAAAACATCAGCTAAGTAAAAAAGATGCAAAAATCAGATTATCGAAATTAGTTGATGAATTAAAGGTTAATTTTCATTCGTTTATGAAAAACCCACAAGAAAGTTGGGAGGATTATACTGCTCATTTTTCGTTCGAAATGTCGGGTGGGAAAATACAAGGAAAAGTGATTGTATTTGATGATGAAGCACAATTAGAAATTAGTTACCCTTTAATTTTAACGCCTTTTAGAGGCATGGTTGAAAAAGAAATTAAACGTAAAGCTGAAGAATTATTGAGTTAGTTGCGGGATGGGGGATGCTGGATGCTGGATGCTGGTTACTGGATTGACTGGATACTGGTTGCTGATAACTGATAACTGATAACTGTCTTATCATGAAATAGGTTTACTAAAAGTTTGTTGATAACTTTTAGAAT
>DAOVUO010000032.1 GCA_030632545.1 Bacteroidales bacterium | reverse complement strand
CGCATCTGGCAATTAGCTTACACTCACCATTTGAAGAAGAACGCATGGCTCTTATGCCTGCAGAACGAAAACATTCTTTCATTGAAATTCTAAAGGAAATTAAAAATTGGGATTTTGGCGGACAAAGAAGAGTTTCTTTTGAATATATTGTTTTTGATGGACTAAACGATACACCAAAACATGTACAAGAACTTGCAAAAATACTAAATGGAATCAATTGTAGAATTAACCTAATTCGTTTTCACGAAATTCCTGCTACACAGTTAAAATCTACCAACGAAAAACGTTTATTGCAATTTCAAAAAGGACTAAAAGAAAAAAAAATAATCACAACTATCAGGTCGTCTCGTGGACAGGATATTTATGCTGCTTGCGGACTTTTATCAACTAGAACGATTATGAAGAAATGATTATTGACTGGTTGCTGGTTACAACTGGTTACTGGTTACAACTGGTTACTGGTTGCTGGTTACTGGTTGCTGGTTGCTGGTTGCTGGTTACTGGTTTGACTTATGACTTATCATAAATAGAGTTTACCAAAAAAGGAAACTTTTGGTTTACTATTTTATAATTGATAATTGGTAATTGGTAATTGATAATTGACCATTAATCCACCGTCAAATAAGGCTTAATTTTCGCCCATTCTTTTGGTAGGAAAACACCACTTTGTTCGATTTCCAAAATTGAGTTAAATTGTTTATTTTGTAATTTAAACTGCTCAATTCTCGAAATATTTTTCTTCCAAATATATGGATGCTTTATTAGCTCCTCAGAAGAGGCATTAATATTGATTTTTTTATAATTATTTCCAGCTAAATCAATGTCTACTATTAATGCATCAACAAGAGCAGACTCAATTTCATACACTTCAAATACTTGATTTTTTGAATAAAATCCACCTAATTTATTGCGATAATTAACAATTCTGTAAGCAAATTTCGCCTCAATCTCAAAAACTTTCATTAATGCTTTTGCTTCAATACTATTTAAATCATAATGAATAACTGGTGCAATATACTCATTGGGTAATTGTATAAATGCCTCTAAATTTGAATATTGTAGAGTATCAAATCCGTAAACTTTAAGCAAATCAGATTTTTGTTTAAAACTTGTTACTTTTTCTCTATAAGAAATTACTCTTTTTGCATGATAATCTCTTATTCCCAGTAATTTAAGGCTATCAAATGAAATTGTATTGGGATTAAATTCAAATAATTCTACTTCAGTTTTAAACTCCGCCGTTTTCTTTTCAAACTTCTTACTACTCTTGATTTTAATATATGGTTTTAGAATTTGATACTGTTTATTTCTTATTGAATATATCTTCCTAAAATCTTCCTTTTTAAAAAACCTGCCACCTCTATCTCTATAATTTGATATATTTTTAGCTTGTTTTTCAGTTAAACCTAATTTCATAAATGTATTAATAGAACTTATATTAGGGTCAAAATCAAACAAATCTATGGAATCGTACAAATTAACAATAAATTGATCTAGTCTATTTAAATAGGGCTTTGCTTCTTCCTCCTCAAGAGCATCGTAAAAAGCTTGAATTTCGATACTATCTTTTGAATTAAGCACCTGAATATTTTCAAATTCAACAAACGAAATTCCCCAGTTAAAACCCAAGAAAGCCACAATTAAAAAAGCGAGAACCAGAACTTCTCTGGCTTCTCGCTTATTAAATGTAAAATATTGTTGAATAATTTTTTTCATTAGAAACTATAATTTTATAATTCCTACTCCATGCAAAAAGACAATTAAAATTGAAATAGGTGCTAAATATCTAACTAAAAAAATGAAAATTTTTATCGAAACTATCTTGTTAGTTCCATAATTCGACAATTCATCTTCAATAATTGAGCGCTTTAAAACCCAACCAACAAATAATGAAATTAACATTCCGCCAAGTGGTAATAAAACATTTGATGCCAAATAATCAAATATGTCGAAAATATTTTTATCAAAAATTTTGAAATCACTTAAAACCCCCATTGAAAGAGTAGCCAGAGCACCTGTAATGGAAATGGCCAATGCAGATAACAGTGTTGCCTTTTTCCTTGACATTTTTGTTTCTTCCGATAAATAAGCTACAACTACTTCTAAAATTGAGATAGATGAAGTAAGTGCAGCAAGAGCAAGCAACAAAAAGAAGAAAATTGAAAAAATATAGCCACCAGGAATTAACTCAAAAATATTAGGCAAAGAAACAAATACCAATCCAGGACCAACCCCAGGTTCGGTATTAAAAGCAAATACTACCGGAAAAATAGCTATACCTGCTAATAACGCAATAATAGTGTCGGCAGCGGCCACGTTAATACTCGTTTTTGTAAGGTTAATATCACTTTTAAAATATGATGCATAAGTTACTAACACTCCCATACCTAAACTTAATGTAAAAAATGAATGTCCCAAGGCATCAATAATACATTTAGGGGTAATTTTAGAAAAATCTGGTTGGAACAAAAATTTAAGTCCGTCCATTCCACCATCCAATGACAACGCAGTTATATCAAGATAAATAATAATTAAAAGAAGTAAAGGCATCAAAATTTTAGTATATTTTTCGATTCCCTTTTTTATACCTCTCAAAACAATAAAGGCTGTTATCCCCATAAAAATAAGCTGTAAAGCTAATGGTTTAAATGTACTGGTACTAAAATCGGAAAACATAGTCGTAATTTCAGTGGCATCTTTACCAGCAAATGAGTCACTAATTGCAAGATAAATGTATTCAATAGTCCAGCCCGCAACAGTTCCATAAAAAGACAATATAAAAAAGGCTGCGAGTACGCCCATAACGCCAATTATTCGCCAAAATCCAGTTTTTGACAAGCTACGGAATGCCCCAAAAACATTTTGTTGCGCTTTTCGTCCAATTATAAATTCCGACATCATTACAGGAAGACCAATCAGTACAATAAATACTAAGTAGATGATTAAAAAAGCTCCACCCCCATTTTCTCCAGCGATATACGGAAATTTCCAAATATTACCTAATCCAATAGCAGAGCCTGCTGCAGCAGCAATAACTCCAAACTTACTTGAAAAGCCATCTCTTTTGGCTTTTGAAATCTCTGTCATAATAAATTTAATCTTTTCTTAATTTGCTAATAAGGTAAGTTGTTTTGTAATAGTATCTTTAAGTTCGTGTCGTTTAACTATATAATCTAAAAATCCATGTTCAAGTAAAAACTCTGAACGCTGAAATCCCTCTGGTAAATCTCTACCAATAGTTTCCTTAATAACTCTAGGGCCTGCAAAACCTATAAGTGCGTCTGGCTCAGCAATATTAAAATCGCCCAACATAGCAAAAGAAGCAGTTACACCTCCAGTAGTAGGATCTGTCATTAAAGAAATAAATGGTACTTTAGCCTCACCCAACAAACGTAATTTTGCTGATGTTTTAGCCATTTGCATCAACGATTGCCCAGCTTCCATCATACGAGCACCACCCGACTTTGAAATAATAATAATTGGGGTTTTATGCTTAATACAATAATCAATTGTTCGAGCTATTTTTTCACCAACAACAGAACCCATTGAACCTCCAATAAACTCAAAATTCATTGAAGCCGTAGCTACTGAGATTCCATTTATTTTACCAACTACGGTAGTAATAGCATCATTAAGATTTGTCTTTTGATGAGACGCTTTCAATCTATCTGTATATTTTTTTGTATCCTTAAAGTTCAGAGGATCACCAGATTTCAAATTAGTTAAAAGTTCTTCGTACTCATTATTATCATATAAAATTTTGAAATATTCTTTGGAAGAAATTCTTTCGTGATGACCACAAGATACACAAACATAAAGATTTTCTTTATGCTCTTCCATTGGCACAATCTGCTTACAACTAGTGCATTTATACCAAAGTCCTTCCTTAATTTCCTTTTTATCTTTAGTGTCTGTAAGAACACCCTTTGTAAGACGAGAAAACCAACTCATAAATTTTAATTTTAATTTTCGGAGCAAAGTTATAAATAAAACTCAATTTGCAATACTTATGCATTAATGCTTCAATAGTTAAGTTTTGAGTGCTAAGTTTTAAGTTAAAATATTACTGGTTACTGGCTACTAGTTACTGGTTTCATAATGAGTTTCGCTTTGCAAATAGCTATCATTCAGTGTTTTTGCAAGCACTCAACTGCTTTAAGTTTTGAGTGCTAAGTTTTAACAATTACTCAAAATGGATAACCAATACTCAAACTAATATTCATATCATCTTTAGTAAAATTTTGATATCGTTTAAAAATCCACATATAATCATTTAAGCTTGCAGGATCTCGCAATTTTATTCCTAAATCTGCTCGAAAAATGAAAAATGAAAAATCCAAACGTAAGCCTACACCTGTTCCAACGGCCAATTGCTTATAAAATGTATTAAATTTAAAAACACCCATTGGCACTTGCTCACTCTCATAAATATTCCAAATATTTCCTATATCAAAAAACACTGCCGACTCTATCATCCAAAATAATTTTGAACGATACTCCACGTTCCACTCAAGTTTCAAATCACCTGTTTGATTAGGAATTACACTTAATGTATCACTATTTGCACCAGGCCCAAGCGTGCGTATCTGCCAAGCTCTTAAGCTATTTGCGCCACCAGAATAATACCTTTTCCCAAAAGGCATTGAAATACTATTAGAATAAGCATAACCAACACCAGTAAAACTTCTAAATGCAAGCTTATTTTTTTTATCTAAATTAATAAAATAACGGTAATCAAAATCAAATTTTATAAACTGCGAATAGGTTTTATTTAGAATCTTATATCCACCTTCAGAACTTTCATTTCCCATTAATAAATTATATAAACCCAAACTATTACCAGCACTTTCTACAGAAAATCGTATGTACGGAAAACTTTTTAGCTTCCGCTGATTTTGTGGATTATAAATAATAGTATAATTTGTTTCGGCTATAAAATGGTCTTCGTAACTAGCTTGTAATTGTGGATTATTAGTCAAAAACTCTTGAAAATTGTCACTTATATTATACAAATTAACTCTACTTAATTCAAATGGATTAAAAAAGTGCGTAATTTCTTCATCTTTTATCCAGTAATAGCCATATAAAAAGCTAATATTATCCATTGTATAATCAGGCCGTTCTCTGTATAAATATGAAAACGAAACCGTAGTTTTTGGATTAAAAATTCGATTTATTTTCTCGTTTCGTCTTCTTAATACAAAATTAGGGCTCAATTGAGGAAAAGTAAATCTAAATTCAGTCTGATATTCCTGTGTATTAAACGAATTTGTGTAATCGTCAAGTACATCCAATCGCTTTTCTCTAGCCCCTTTTAATTTCATAGAAAAGCGAGTGGCCGATTTTAAAACATTACGATGCTCATAAATAAAATTCCCAGCCATACCAACATTACTCGAAAAATTACTGCCTTCAAGCTCTACAGTAAAAGCCTGATTAATTAACGGTTTCAATAAAATATAGCAATCCAAATCTTGAAATTTCTGTTCTAAATTTTCCTTTATTGGTATAGGAGCAAAATCAACAGTATTTAGTCTGAAAATGCGTAAAGAATTAAGGTGCTTATACGTTTGAGCCACATTGTTTACTTTGTAAATTCTATTATCAGGCTCGGTTATATAAATGTTTTTCAACAATTTATCAACTTTTAAGGGCATGGTTTTTAACAATATAGCAGAATCCCTCAATTGAGCAGAGTTCGAATCATTCTGAAAAATAAAATAATAATCGTTGTAAGCAATTGTATCACTTACAATTCCAGTTGTATTAATTGAAGCTCTTAAATCATAATTAGGATTAATATAAATTCGCCTAATTTGGTAACGCTGATGATCCTTTTCTGTTTGTTTAAAATATTCACCTTCACGCTTCTCCCCCTTTATTTTAAGAACTTCCAAACGCAAATTTACATAGGGTTTTCCTCTTTCAAATCCTGTATCTGCTTTATAAACTATATACTCTTTTGAAAATTTATAATAGCCATTATCTTGAAAAAGCTTAGTCAAACGCTCACGTTCAGCTTTTAAATCATCTAAATCAAAAACTACACCCTCTTTTAGCTTAATATTTGCCGAATCTAACATAATTAGGGAATCTAAATATTCGTCGTTAGCATAGCGGGTAATATTCATAATTTTATATGGCTGATTTAATTGAATATCATAAGTTACCGATGCCCTCTTTCTGCTCTGATAGCTAAAACTAGTGTCCACACTGGCGTTTAAATAACCTTTATTATGCAAAAATCCTTCTATTGCCTTTTGCGATTTATACACTTTATTGTAATCCAAAATAACTGGTGCTTCACCAATTGTTTCCATCATCCATTTTCGAGTACGGCAAAGCTCTTTTTTCACCCATTTTTTTGGATTATCAGCCATCCTTTCCATCTTTACTTTCAAAAGCTTCTCACCTCGTTGTTTTCTTAATTCATACTCCACTATATCTCGCTCAAGCTGATCTATTTCTGCACTGCAATCTTCTTTAAAAGTCCCCATTTCAAAAGCAGCATAAACGCCTATATGAAAACGTATTACAGCAAATATAGTTCGATTAGGCTTTTGATAAACATAATTGTCTACCTCGTCTAAATCTTTCACAGGTTTTTTATCAAAATTAATTTCTGATTTGTACAATAATTGCTCATCTTCGCCCAAGAATTGAGATGGATAGCAAGAACTTAAAAATGATATTCCAGCAAAAAAAAACAAATATATAGTTTGGCGAATGTGCAAGTTTATCCAATTCATTTCAGATTGTTTATATTTGAAACAATTTTGCCCCTAAATTATGATTTCAAAAGCCAAAATAAAATTAATTAATTCTTTAGCTCAAAAAAAATACCGCAAGAAAAATGCCTTATTTGTTGCTGAAAGTCCAAAATTAGTTAGAGATATAGCTAAAGGCAGTTTCAATATAAGTGAAATTTTTGCGACAGAAAATTATCTCGCTGATTTTGATAACATTTCACCAGTAATTAATGAAATTTCGGAAAGTGAGCTCAAAAAAATATCATTTTTAGAAAATCCACAAGGAGTTTTAGCTATTTTAAAAATTCCTGAGGAAAAAAAATCATTAATTTTTAATGAAAATGAACTTATTCTGACTCTTGACACTATTCAAGATCCAGGCAATATGGGTACCCTTATTAGGCTTGCTCACTGGTTTGGAATAAAAAAAATTGTTTGTTCCACCGATAGTGTTGATGTATATAATCCTAAAGTTGTGCAAGCAAGCATGGCTGCTTTGGCTTATTTAGATGTTTTTTATACCGATTTACCAGTTTTTTTTAAAAATCTGCCAGAAAAAACGCCAATTTACGGTGCACTAATGAATGGGAAAAACATATATACGGCCAATTTGAGTCAAAATGGAATAATTCTTTTAGGCAACGAAGGACAAGGAATAAAAAATGAGCTTTTAACCTACATTAACCAAGCTATCTCCATTCCTGATTTTCCGCAAAATTCGGCAAAAGTAGATTCGCTAAATGTTTCTATGGCGGGTTCAATTATTTTAAGTGAATTCCGCAGACGAAATTTTAGCAAATAATGCAAACCAAGGTTTTCTTATCATTTTTAATTTTCATTTCACTTTGGAATGTAAGTTTATCACAAACTAATTTTTCCGATACTTTAAAAATTAGCGAAATTGAAATTATTGAAAAAAAAATTGCCACTCACGGTTTTAAACAAACAATAATTTATAACGACTCTAACTATTGGTTAATAAATGATGGTTTAGACGTGGTTTTAAAAAAATCGGCAGGAATTTATATTAAAAATTATGGTTTGGGTGGCATTGCAAGCAGTTCTATTCGGGGTGGAACAGCAGCACAAACTCAAGTATTGTGGAATGGTGTTAAGCTTAATTCGCCAATGCTCGGACAAAGCGATTTATCTTTGCTCCCACTATCTGGAATTGATGAAATACGGCTAATTCATGGTGGAACAAGCTCCATAGAAAATAGTGGTGGACTAGGCGGCACTATACTTTTAAGTAATATACCAAACTGGAGTAACAATAGTATTTCTGTTGGTGCTAGTACAAACAGTTTATTTAATAATAGTTTTAGTAGCCAAATTAATCTAAACAGTAATTTTATAAGCTCAAAAACTCGCCTTTTTTACTCTGATTTTCAGCATAAAGAACTGGCAAAACAATATCGGTTTACACTTTTTACAAAAAAAGGCTTTCAACAAGATGTTTTCCTGAAAAAGAACAAGCATAAACTTAATTTTCACTTGCTATCAATTGCAAAAAGCTCTTCTTTACCAAGCACAATATCAGACAATGAGAACACTGTCAATCAACTAAATGCAGTCCAATTAGAATACAATTATCATACTTCAAAAGGGCAAATTAAACTTAATAATGCTATAATTTTCGACAAATACGATTACACTAATAATTTAGCAGAAATAAAATCGAATAACAACAGTTTTTCAGCTCAAAATAGAATAGAATTTATTAAACAATTTAAGGGAAAAAGCTTTTTTTCACTAGGATTTAATTCTGATTATAATAGTGTTGTGAGCAATAATTACGAAAACACAATTACGCAACATTTAAATTCAGCTTTTTTTGCCATTAATTGGCAATTTTCTGATAGAATTAAAAGTTTTGCACTAAGTAAATTAAGCGTATTAAATTCTGACTTATTGCCTGTTCAGCCTTCTTTTGGAACAGAAATAAAAATGCTAAATTCAGCTATTTGGTTTACAAAAATCTCCATCAGTAAAAATTATAGATTAGCGACATTTAACGATAAATACTGGCAGCCTTACGGAAATCCAAACTTAAAACCAGAAAATGGATATTCGGCTGAATTTGGACAAAAATTAGATTTTGATTTAATTGATTTTGAAATTACCGCATTTTATTCGGATATCCAGAACAGAATTGCATGGATTCCAGTTACTGCGACAGAATGGAAACCAGTAAACTATAACCAAACAAAAACTAACGGAATTGAAATAAACACAAACTTTAATAAATCAATCTCGCAGTTTAATTATGATTTTTCGCTCTTTTACACCTACACAAATTCCATTGAAAATACTGAAAATATAAAAACAGCACAAGCTTTTATTCCCAAAAATCAAGCGAGTATTAATAATACAATAAAATACCAAAAACTTTTATTTATAGTACAATATCAGCATTTAGGCAAGCGTCCAATTAATCAAACACAGACTTTAGAGGCTGACAATACTCTCGATATGAAATTAGCCAGAATATTTAAAATTAAACCTTATAATTTAAAACTAAGTCTATCTGTAAATAATATACTCAACAGTAACACGCAGCTTATGCCTGGTTATCCAAAAGCACCTCGTAATTTTGGGATTTCGGTTTTGATGGATTATGAGTTAGGAAAATAAGAACTATTGATAAATCATCGAGCCAAATTCAAACGCTGCCAGCGTATGCAAGACCTGCCAGCGTTTGAATTTAATCCAGTAAAACTTCTCAAAAACTCATCTTCAAATACGTTAGAATTAATAAAAGGCTGAAATAATTTGATGTATTGTTTTTGAAATCAAAAAAAATTAAGCTAAATTTGATATAATCTTATAATTGATTCGTATGAATGTAGTTTTTTCAAAGCATGCACTTGCAGCAAATGGAAAATCGAAAGATTCCTGAAGAATTTGTTCTGCAGGTACTTACATTAAAACACTTCGTGGTTAAACATATGAGAGTACACAAAACCACGAAGTGGTTGAATATAAATAACCCCGTATGAAATGCGGGGTAGCTGTAGCAATATCAGAACAGGAACCCCAAAGTGGGTTCAACTATATATCCATATTTTTTTGACTTTCTCTGTTTTGTAGCACATTTAACACTTTATGGAATTAGTAATTCCTTAAATAACAGTAATTTATTGCGATTTATTATATGTGTGAAAATCAAATTATTACATAAAAGCAGGCAAGATGATAGCAGAACTACTTCATCTGAAGTTCGAGGAACTATTTCATTTTACGAAATCGTGGTTGCCGAGCAAAGTGAGGCATAAAACCCGTGGTGTTTTGGCAAAACACACACAAAACCCCGAATGGGGTTTAACCGTTTATGCTTATTGAACCCCATTCGGGGTTCCAGTTGTCTAATTGTTACTGTTACCCCGCATTTCATACGGGGCTATTATTGTTTAACCACTTCGTGGTTTGCTTTTATCGCTTCTAATATTATGCCAAAACGTAAAGTAGTATCAGGCTAATTATTAATACAAGAACCCGAACAAAAACAAAGGGATTTTATTACCAGCACCATACTCAATATTATCAGCAACGATATATGAATTAGGAATATTTTTTATTTGTTTATAAGTTTTGTTTTTCCCTCCAATCTCAAAAGTATATTTATCATCAACCAAAAAATCACCAGTATTTGTATATTTAACTGAAAATAAGTTTTGTAGTTGATTGTAAAAAAAAGTTTCACGCAAAGTGCCAATATTTATATGATTAGGCGATAATGCATACATTAAATTTGGATGATGAAGATAGATTTTTTCAGGTTTTTGTAGTATGCTAATCCCTTTTGTTCCAGTAAAAAGCAAATTAATAATATTTGCTTTATATAAATAATGCAACATCGTTTTTAGCGTATTTCGTGTAATTCCTATCGTCTCGCTCAATTTACTAATATTAGGCTTAAAGGGTACTGAAGTGGAAATAATAAACAATAGTTTCTTCATCTTTTCAACACTTTCTACATTCAAATCTAAATAGATAGGAATGTCTGCCTCAAGAGTTTGATTAATTGTTTCAGCTAAAAAAATTAAATAATCCCTATTGCTTTCAATAAAATAAGGATAATATCCTTTCTCGTTGTATTTTCCCATTTCCAAAATAGGCTTTATCTTATTGTTTATCAACATACTTATTTCTGTATGATTGCTTAAGATGTCTGGTAAACTGACAGATTCAAAATCTAACTTATGAGTTATATTTAAAAACTCTCTAAATGATAAGCCTTGCATATCATACATTATAGCTCTTCGACTTAAATCTGCTTTTGATTTGATTAAGGGAAGAATAGAAGAACCAGTGAAAACAATTTTTAAGTCGGCATAATTGTCGTAAATGTTTTTTAGCTCGATACTCCAATTTTTATACTTATGTACCTCGTCAATAAATAAGTATTTCCCGCCTTTCTTTACGAAATCATCGACATATTCGCTCAATGAATTTGATGTAAAGTAAATATCATCTAAGCTTATGTAAATAATTGATTCGTTTAATGGCAAGTTACCTTTAATATATTGTAATATCAAAGTTGTTTTCCCAACACCCCTTGCACCTCTTATTCCAATCATTCTATTTTCCCAGTGAATGGTATTTAATAGATTACGCTTAAATTTAAGTGAAATTTTATTTAGTTTCCTATAAAATTTTTCTCTGAATAGTTCCATGAGCTATAGAATTGGGTTTTACAAAGTACAAATATATACTTTTTTTGGAGTCTACAGAAACCAATTTCGCATTAAAAGCGGTTTTTATAAAAATCGTTTCTAAGGACAGTATGAATGAATAATGATTTATGGTAATACTTATTGATGCGTAAGTATCCTACGGATAGAAATCAAAAATTACCCCCGTTAAGCTAAGGCTGTATAAAACCACAAGAGCGTTTGTAGGATGGCTACAGACTCTGTCTTATTTTTATTTTAGGCTTAGCCTGTTATGTCAATGCCTGAAATAAGTTGACCACTTAAGAAAGTAAAAATGCTTATTTTTAAATAAGAACATTCCTACTTATAAACATCCCAACGTTCGGATAAGGCTTCTTTGGCCTCAGCCGTAATATTCTTACAGGCTCTAGCATTCTATTAAAAAAAAAATAGTTTTCTGGTGTGCTTTACAAAAAAAAACTATTTTTGAATAAAAAAACAGACTTTTTAACTTTCACCAAACAAGTCATCCATAGCAACTTCCGAATGTATTTCCTCTAAATAACACTTATTCCGAATGGCTGGATATGTAGTAATCAGCGTTG
>DAOVUO010000363.1 GCA_030632545.1 Bacteroidales bacterium | reverse complement strand
GCCCCCAACCTTGTGCGCCGCATGTAACAAAAAACTGTGTGCCATTTATTTTACGGTAGCCCCAACTTAGCTCAAATACATTTTGGGTAATGTAATTAAGTGGGAATAATTGCCCATTGTGCGTATGCCCCGACATTTGCATGTCGATACCGTTGGAGTAGGCTGTTTCTAACAGGTAGGGTTGGTGGTCGAGCAAAATACGTGGTAAACTATCTGCGGCATTTACTAGCAGTTCTTCTAAAGATTTACGGTCTCTGTCGTGTCGGTCTTTTCTGCCAATAATAAAAAACGAGTTGTCGATACAAACTACGGTGTCGCGTAGTAATTGTATGTTGGCATCTTTAAAAAAGTCCTGCGGAAATCTATCGTTATATAAATCGTGGTTACCTTCAATAGTATATACACCATATTTAGCATGTAATTTACTTAACTCTTCGGTAAAGAACTTTGTTCTCCCCTCCAATTTTGTCGATTCTACAATATCACCAGCAAAAAGTACAATATCCGGCTTTATGGAATTTATTTTTTCAACAAACTGCCTAACGAACTGCTTGTTTGTGTATTCACTAAAATGAATATCGGCAGCCATTGCAACTTTAAGTTTTTTTAAGCCAGTGGCTTTAGGTGCTACTTGTATACTGTATTGCTTAATGTAAGTATTATTGTAATTGAAAACGCCTTTCACTACAATAATTACGGTTAATAGCATTACTAAAGCAAGCAAAGTTTTATTAAAGTTAGTGCTACTAAGTGTTAGACTTCCAATAAATTTCAGTTTCTTATTCAATAACAACACAATATCGGCAATAAGGTAAAGCAAAAAGATGTACAGCATTACCGCTAAATAATAATAGCTAAGCAGTTTGGTATATTGCAGAATTATTCCACCAGCTTCGCGAACCGACATGACAACGGGAAAAATCGCAACCAAAAGCAAAAATACCGTGCGGAACAGCCATTTACTCGTTTTCGTAACAAACGCATTTTGTATGCGGCCAAGCAAATATATGTTTGGTAATAAGTAAATTATTAAAAACAGAAATCTTTGTGGCCCTTGAGTAAAAAGATAAATTGTTGGTAAAATACTTATAAGCATGTAAGGTATTACCCTATAATGAGTGTAGCGTGTAGCTTTTTCGGCCAAAAGTCTGCTAATTTTATTTATCCGCTTTTTATTTATCCGCAGTAAAAGCCATGCAAAGGCTGCTTGTATAAGCATAAAAAAAGGTACTGACAATGTATAAGCCAGCTCTCTGTTTGTTCTGAAAAGACCTGTTTTAGCAGCAATTAGATCAATCAGAAACACTGCCGTAGTAAAACCTAACAGAGTAAAAATATAGCCCAAGAACACATTTGTTTGAGTGCCCTTTTTTTGTGCTATATGAGAGTAATTTGCTGAAATAAGATAAGCAGTGGGTAAAGAACCTGTAAATAATGCTGTAAATTGTATTTGTTTTACCGAAAATATTCGAAGCCTCATATATATAGTTTACTGTTTTGCCTTTAAATAACTCATATCCTAACTCTTACTGTTTACGAAATTAAAACAAGCTGCTAAGGTAGTGCTTAAAAATAAATTATTTTAATACTAAATATTCAAATCACATACCACTAAATTTAAATACCTATATTTAAATAATTTAACAAAAAACATGTGTGTGAAATTTAAAATATGTGTAAAAATATTTTACACAAGTTTCATTTATTATTTACAATTATATACCTTCATAAAATTATAATAAAAAGCATGAAAGATAAAATCCTTATTATTGATGATAACAAAAATGTATTAACTGCACTGGAAATGCTATTGAAAACAGAATTTGATAATGTTTTTACACTCAGCAATCCCAATAGTTTAATCAATACAATTAAACGACATAATATAGATGTAGTATTACTTGATATGAATTTTAAGGCGGGCATTAATACTGGTAATGAAGGAATTTATTGGCTCAGGCAAATTTTATTGCAAGATGATACTATTAGCGTGATAATGATTACGGCTTATGGCGACATTCAATTAGCGGTAAAGGCTGTAAAAAAAGGTGCTTTCGATTTTATTTTAAAACCTTGGGATAACAATAAATTAATTAGCACACTTCATGCTTCGCTAAAGCTTCGCAAAAGCAAATTAGAAACGGATACATTGAAAAGAACAACCAATAATTTGAAGCATGAACTAAAAAAAACAGACTATAAACTTATTTGGAAATCAAATGCCATGCAAGATGTAATGGCTATAGTGAAAAAAGTGGCTGCCACTGATGCTAATGTTTTGATAACTGGCGAAAACGGAACTGGCAAAGATTTAGTAGCTAACGAACTTCACAAATATTCAAAAAGAAGCGATGAAGTAATGGTGAGTGTTGATATGGGGGCGATTAGCGAATCGCTGTTTGAGAGCGAACTCTTTGGGCACACAAAAGGCTCATTTACAGATGCAAAAGAAGAAAGGGCTGGAAGGTTTGAAACAGCTCAAAATGGAACACTTTTCCTTGATGAAATAGGTAATCTAAGCTTGTCGCTTCAAGCTAAAATTCTTGTTGCTCTGCAAAATCGAACAATTACAAAGCTTGGTAGTAACAAAATAATTCCTATCAATATAAGACTTATATCAGCTACAAATAAAAATCTGGACACCATGATTGCTGATGGTCTTTTTCGGGAAGACCTTCTGTTTCGTATTAATACAATCACCATAGAAATACCTCCTTTAAGAGAAAGAGGAAATGATATTTTGCTACTTGCCAATTTCTTTTTGAACAAATATGGAAATAAATACGACAAAAAAGGATTAAAAATTAATCAGGGTGCAGCTAAAAAACTGATGAAATACTCTTGGCCCGGAAATGTAAGAGAACTTCAGCACTGTATTGAAAAAACTGTTATCTTAACTGACGACAAAGTGATTGGTCAGGATAGTTTTTCACTAGATAACAATACGATTAGGAGTAAAGAAAAAATGCAGTTCCATACCATTGAAGAAATGGAAAAAGAAATGATTCTTGCATGTATTAAAAAAGAAAAAGGCAATATGAGCAGAGTTGCTGAAAAATTAGGAATCACACGTCAAACGCTCTATAATAAATTAAAGAAATATGGCTTATAAGCATTTCTATTTTGCTATTTTATTGCGCCTAGCTATAATTATAATACTTTCTGCTAGTGCAACATTATTGTTTTTTGTGTATCAGTCTTATTATGCTGGAATCATGGTTTTGTTGATGTTGACTGGTGCTATTTATGATATCATAAACTACTTTAATAATATCAATAAGTGGATTTCCTTGTTTTTATTAGGTGTCGAGAATGAAGATTCTACACTCAAAATTCCTTCAAGGACAGGTAATAAAGCAATTGATGATGTGTATGTTGGGATTGAAAAATTAAACGAAATTTTTAAACAAACTAAAATAGATATTAGTTTACAGGAACATTATTTTCGTATAGTTATTAATCAGTCCGCCACAGGACTTTTTTCAGTTAACGAAAAAGGTAGAGTGATAAATATTAATCCCGCTGCCGATAAATTAACCAAGCTTAAGGAATATCACCATGTAAATTTTCTTAAAACTATTGACAATGCACTGCCAAATTTTATAATAAATACTTATCAGTTTCCTCACCAACAGTCGGCTATTTTTGAAAATCAATACGGGCAAAAATTGTTATTTAAACTTTCGGAAATTGAAAATAAAAATAAAAGAATCAGACTAGTAGCCGTTAGCGACATTACCAAAGAACTGGACAATGGTGAGGT
>DAOVUO010000523.1 GCA_030632545.1 Bacteroidales bacterium | reverse complement strand
TAATCTTCTCCCTTCCCCACCTTTTTCACCACCAAATCAAATTCCCCTAGTTCGTCAGAAGCTGTAAAAAATCACAAAATTGTTAGGCTGATGCTTCTTTGGCCTCAGTCGTATTATTATTGCAGGCTTAGACTGCTATTAAAACAAACATTTGCAAAATTAAATTTGTAGGTAGATATTTACAAAAAATGATTATTTTTGGATAAGAATAATTGTTATACACAGGCAGTGCATGTAAAAATATTGCGAACCTGGGAAGTAAACAATGCGGATATCGAAGTAAAGTCGATACAAGAAAATGGAATTAGTTGTATCGGCAATTTTGCTTCTATATCTAATATCTTGTATATAAATCAACAATAGTTCGGTGCATTTTTGTAATTGTAAACAATAACGAGAACTTTGTCAAAGTTCGTTCTTTAAATTGAGTGCCTGATTATAAACGCCTTATACATTTATTAACCGCAACTTTAACAAAGTTTACTAAGTATTATAAATCAATAAACTATGCAGAATCAAATTACAATAAACGACAAACTACTCAATCAAAAAGGCATTTTAAACCATGCGGGTTGGGCTACTGACTTAATACTTGAATACAATCGTACAGACATTAAGGCTTCAAAATACAAAATTAAAGAATGGGATTATTATTGTATTTTATCCGAAAACAAAGGCGTAGCTTTTACAATTGCTGATAATAGCTATATTGGTTTCATAGCAGTTACTATTTTTGATTTTGATAAAGCTGAAGAAATATCTAACTCAATTATAGTTCCACTTACTATGGGCTCGTTCAATATGCCTTCAAGTTCAAAAAATGGTGATATTCACTTTAAAAATAAAAACATTTCGCTAAAATATATTCGAGAAAAAGACTCAAGAATAATTGAAATTGATTATCTAAACTTTAGTAATAAGCTAAATTTAAAAGGTAAAATTGTGCTACAGCAAGCCGAAAAGCTTGAATCAATGGTAATTGCAACACCTTTTTCAGAAAATCCAAAAGCATTCTATTACAATCAGAAAATAAACTGTATGCCAGCAAAAGGCGAATTAAGTTTTGGAACTGATAAAATAATATTTTCTCCAGAAAATTCTTTTGGCGTACTTGACTGGGGACGAGGAGTATGGACATACTCTAATACTTGGTATTGGGGATCTGCATCAGGGAAAATTGATGGTAAACTATTTGGATTTAATATTGGTTATGGTTTTGGCGATACTTCCAAAGCAAGCGAGAATATGTTATTTTTTGATGGTAAAGCACATAAATTTGACCAAGTGAAATTTCATATTCCCAAAGAAAGTTATTTAAAACCATGGAAGTTTACAAGCAATGATGCTAGATTTGAAATGGATTTTACACCAATTCTCGATCGCTATTCAAATACTAATCTTTTGATAATAAAATCTACTCAACATCAAGTGTTTGGAAGATTTTCGGGCAAGGCTATTCTTAACGATGGAACAGAAATCATTGTAAAAAATTTTCTGGGTTTTGCTGAAAAAGTTATGAATAGATGGTAAGTGTTTTTGATGTAAAAATTTCCACTCCATCACAATCCCTTAGAATTAGCTCCTCAAGCAAATTTCATGGCTCTACTCCTACCCTCAAATTATATTATCACTAATTTTTTGATGATTACTATAAATACATCAATATAAAATACACATAAACTGTAAATTATATTTTGTATTGTTGATAACTTTTACTAAAAAACACAAATTAGGTTAATATATATTACTATTTTTACCATATTAATAGCTGTTTTTAAAGAAATAGCCAAATAATGAGCTAATAACTGAAATAAACTATTTGAATTTGTTCAAAAATTAATAAGTGATGAAAACAAAAACTAAACGAAAAAAAAGATATTATGTAAGTGCTGTGAATCAAACAAATAATGCATTTAAAAAAGAGTATTTAAAACGTCTAAAAGATATTTTTGATGAAATAATAGGCCTTGGATATTTTGAGCAAGTACGAAAAATTGAGCTTGAAACGATTTTTAGGTTGAGAGTTTCTATGCCCATTTTTTCATATAAAAATAAGGACGATTTTAGTGCTCAAAAACGAAAATACTTAAAAAATGCATTTAAAAGATATATCAAAGAAATAAATTCAAAAGTGAAAATTAATGGCGAATATCTCAAAATGGATGAATATCTTGGCGTATTTAAAACATTTCTATGGATGTTTCCGAATATAAAGAATTGGGATGGAGTTCGAAGGTTTCAGAGTAAAATACCAATGTTTGAAGAAAAAACTATAAATAATGACTTAAACGACAGAGCACATGATAATTTTGATATAAATATTTTTAATATAGCCAACCACGTAAGTAAGCCCGACAAAATTGTAAATTTACAATTTGAGCT
>DAOVUO010000153.1 GCA_030632545.1 Bacteroidales bacterium | reverse complement strand
ATTTAAAAAACTCTTTAGATACAGCCGAATTAGAGGGTTATACAAAAGCTGAAAAAGCATTCAAAAATCAGATAGAAATCGAACGCAGACAGAAAGAAGTAGCATTAGCTAAGGAGAAAGAAGCATTAGCCAAGGAAAAAAAGGCATTAGCAAAAGTATATGAAAGTGCTCGTCAGATGAAAAAATATGGAATGCCCGTAGATGCAATTGTGGCTGCTACTGGATTATTAGTTGACGAAATTGAAAAACTTTAGTTACTTCTAGTAAAATTACCAATTATCAATCACCATTAACCAATCATCAATCATCAATTATATCTAAATTAATTTCCAGAGTTTCTTTTAATTCAAAGCCTTTTTCGCTCATTAATTCAAAATCCTCGCTACAATACCATTTTACCACAAAATTACTGCACGATTCTTCGAGCATCATTATTAATCGAACAATTATTTGTGATGTGGCAGAATTATAATATTGCCACCGAAAAGCAAATTCGGTTGTTGGCTGAGGATTTTTAATATATTGTTTCAGATAATCAAATAAGGGATCATAAAAATCATGCACATTTTCAGGATAAGATTTTCCCGAAATATAAAAAATTCCATTGTCTGCTTCAAACTTCACTTCTGGTGTAGTAGGACATGCTTCAATTATCAAGTTATCCATAATTATACTGTTTTTACTTTTATCGAATAATATATTTCGTTATCCTTTGTTTCAACAAAATTATAAGTAAAAGTATTGTTTGAAAAACGGGCTATTTCATATAAACCAAGCCCTCCTGCTCCTGCGTCAGAGAGATACGAATTGCGCAATTTTTCTCGGTATTTTACTCCCAATTCTTCTTTACTGAACGACTTAATGTTTTTCAGCCTTTCTTTTAAGCTTTCGTATTCATCAATATTTATAAAATTATTGCATTCAATAAACAAATCTTCATTTTTGATGTAAAGAACAAAAAGCCCCTCTTTACGACCATCAATAGTTTTACCATGTTTTGAAATATTTTGCATTAATTCAATAATCATAACAATATTTTTCACTTTATCAGACTCCATTTTTCCATTTTTTAGAAAATTATTCTCCAACATCCCAATAAGCTTATTATTTGAGGAATCTGAAAAATCGCCTTTGTACAAAATCAAAATATCATCTTCAACTAGTTTTTTATATACTCCTTCAATTTGGTCAATATCAACCTTATGCTCAGATAATGCTTCGCTAGTGGGTAACTCTAAGCTCAAAAAAAGTAAAGAATAGCCTATTTTTAACTGAACAATTTTATGCAAAAGAGGCAAGCCTGTTTTACGAACCATTTCTATTAATCCAATACCTGCTCCACCTTTTTCTGAAAGTTCACTATTGGCCAATATCTCATTTCTAAACTCCCTTAACTCACTTCTGTCAAGTGAATTTATATGAATTATTTTATCTTGTAGTTCGGCTACCTCTCTGTCTAGCAACACATTAGCGGACGAAAAAACAATTCTGTCTTTCATAATCTTAATTTGAAAAAAATCCTTATTGTATTGCAAATCCGAAATTGGATCTTTTTCAATTAGACCGTGTTTAATTATATTTTGAAAACTTTCTATTAAAAGGAAAGATGCTCTTTTTGAAATTCCTTTTTTTAAGTGTTTCTCTTTCAATAGATAACTTTCACTTAATTCAACAAGCATTCTAGTAATCCTATTGGAAAACACTCCAAAATAGGCTAACAAAACACGTTCATTTTTAAATTCCTTGTATAAACTATACATTTTTTAAATAAATACTGTACTAATTGCTAGGTGTTGGATACTAGAGTTTTGCTATTCACTCTCTATAACTCACAACTTTCAACTATACATTTGATTTCTTTTCTCTTTTAATTTTTCGTCAACAATATAGTCATTATAATCCATTTGTTTGTCAATAATTCCTTTTGGTGTAAGTTCAATTACTCTATTACTAACAGTTTGAATAAAAGCATGGTCGTGCGACGACATTAATACATTACCTTTTAATCCTTTAAGTGAATTATTAAATGCCTGAATTGACTCTAAATCTAGGTGATTTGTGGGCGTATCTAAAATAAGTACATTAGCAGAGCGCACCATCATTCTGGCAATCATACAACGTACTTTTTCACCACCCGAGAGTACATTTGCCATTTTATACACTTCATCGCCCGAAAATAACATCTTACCTAAAAAACCTCGTAAATAAATCTCATGCTTATCTTCCGAAAACTCTGCTAACCAATCTAAAAGATTGATGTCTTTTTTAAAAAACTGCTCATTTTCCAAAGGTAAATATCCTTTTATAATGGTTTGTCCCCATTCATAAGTTCCAGTATCAGCTTTTATATGGTTTTTTATAATCTCAAAAAAGCTTGTCATTGCCAATGAGTTACGAGATAAAAATACAATTTTATCATTTTTATTTATATCAAAACTAACGTCTTTAAAAAGTAAATTTCCCTCAATACTATAGCTTAAATTTTTAACTTCCAGTATTTTATTTCCTGGTTCACGAGCAGGTGTAAAAATAATACCAGGATATTTCCTTGTAGAAGGTTTAATTTCCTCAATATTAAGCTTCTCAATCATTTTCTTACGACTGGTAGTTTGCTTAGATTTAGCTGCGTTTGCGCTAAAACGTCTAATAAAATCCTGCAGCTCTTTTTTCTTCTCTTCGGCCTTTTTATTTTGATTTAATTGCTGACGTAATGCTAACTGACTAGATTCGTACCAAAATGTATAGTTTCCAGAAAATAATTGAACTTTACCAAAGTCAATATCCACAACATGTGTACAAATTGTATCTAAAAAATGTCTATCGTGAGAAACAACAAGAACTGTATGTTCAAAATTTGCTAAATAATTCTCTAACCATTGAACAGTCTCCAAATCTAAATCGTTGGTAGGCTCATCAAGTAGCAGATTATCAGGCTCACCAAATAAAGCTTGAGCCAAAAGCACTTTCACTTTTTGCTTACCATTTAGCTCTTTCATCTGGATTGCATGTAAGTCTTCCATTATGCCTAATCCACTCAATAAATTGGCCGCATTACTTTCAGCATTCCAGCCATCCATTTCGGCAAATTTCTCCTCTAATTCGGCAGCTTTTAAACCATCCTCATCCGAAAAATCAGGCTTAGCATAAATAGCATCCTTTTCATCTCTGATTTTCCAAAGATTGCTATGTCCCATTAATACAGTATCAAGCACAACGAGCTCGTCAAACTCATGGTGATTTTGCTTTAATACCGAGAGTCTTTCTCCTTGTCCAAAACTTACATTTCCACTCGTACTTTCCATTTCGCCATAAAGCAATTTAAGGAAAGTGGATTTACCAGCCCCATTTGCGCCAATAATGCCATAGCAATGCCCTGGCGTAAATTTCAAATTAACGTCCTGAAATAACTTACGCTTGCCGAATTGTATACTTAAATTTGATACTGTAATCATCTGTAAAAAAAATTAATACTTATTTTATGTTTAAAAACGCACAAAATTAATGATTTATTAATTAGCTTAAAAATATTGAAATACAATAATTTGTTATTTTTATCTTAATAAAAAAACAAGTATAATGAATATAAAATTTAATCAAAAAAATATACCTTTGTACCACCTACCTAGTTTCAAATATTAAAAATAATATGAAATACCTTTATTTTCTTGCTCTATTTCTTTTGTTGACCAAGTTTTCTTTTAGCCAAATTTCTATTGAACCCTCAAATCCAAACATAAACGATACAATAATACTTACATATAATGCAGCAGAAGGAAATGCAGAACTTGCAGATTATCATGGCGATGTATATATGCATGCTGGGTTAATTACTATAAATAGTACAAATTCCTCAGATTGGAAATATGTTGCGTGCAACTGGGGTGAAAATACTGCTGAAACAAAATTAGAACGTATTGGCACAAATATTTATCAGAAAAAATACCATATTAAAACATTATATAATGTTCCTGATAACGAAATAGTACTTAAACTAGCTTATGTTTTTAGAAGTGCAGATGGCAGTTTGGTGGGAAGAAGTGAGAGCAACACCGATATTTTTTATGCTTTAGCATCTGTAAATCAATATTCGGAATACATTAATTTTATTTACAAAAACGATAGTTTACAAATATTTACTAGCGAAGGACAAATTACAATTACACCCTATTCCACAAACATTATTAATATATTTTCGAGTACATCAGGCGAAATTAACCAGCCTTCGCACTCAAGTTTAGAGAAAAGTCAAAACATAAACACAAAGTTCGAGCAAATTGACAATTTTTTATATTTCTCAACTGATTCACTTCAAATTCAAATAGATACTTCAAATTTAAAATTCAATTTTATCTATCAAAACGACACAATTTTAAGTGCGGATAAAATTTATAGTCATGCAAATACCGACTTCTTATATTTTAATATTAATTCCAGCGACAGAATATATGGAACAGGCTCAAGAGCAATAGAATTAGATAAAAATACTTATTGGCTCAATGTTTATAATCAAGCAGATTATGGCTATAGTTATGGTGCACAAAACTTAAATATTTCGCTACCAATTCTATTGTCTTCAGCAAAATACGGCCTTTTTATTGATAATCATTCCAAAGGTGTGTGGGATATTGGCGCAACAGACGAAAATACACTTAGCTATTTATTTACGAATGGACAAGCAGATGTGTTTTTTATGGCTGGCGATAATCATTCTCAAATCAGCTCACAAATAACAAGTATTACTGGCAAACAGCCTTTACCTCCAATTTGGTCACTTGGATTTATACAGTCCAAATTTGGCTATGAAACAGAATCGGAAGCCCGACAAATTGTGAACGACTTACAATCAGCAAATTTTCCTTTAGATGCAATTATTTTGGATTTATATTGGTTTGGAAACACTTACACAATGGGAAATTTAGATTGGGATTATGGCAGATTTCCAAATCCTCAGAAAATGATGCAAGATTTTAGCGATTTGGGCGTAAAAACAATACTCATTTCAGAACCTTATTTTTGTTTGCAAAGTTCAACTTACTCAGAAGCGGCAACAAAAGGATATTTTGCAAAAAACTCAAGCGGAAATCCTTATGTAATTAATGATTTTTGGGCAGGAAGTGCTTCGTTGCTCGATATTTTTAATCCTGCTGCTAAAACATGGTTCTGGGATTTTTATAAAAATAGAACACTTGAAGGTGCTGCCGCATGGTGGACAGACCTTGGTGAGCCTGAAAATCACCCCGAAGAAATGCTGCATTTTGACAATAATAAAGCGATAAATGTGCATAATATTTACAGTCTGGAATGGGAAAAAATGCTTTACGAAAATTGGCAGTTAGATTTCCCTGATAAACGACTATTTAATCTCTCACGTTCAGGATTTGCGGGAATGCAGCGTTATTCCACATTCCCTTGGTCGGGCGATATTCAACGTAGTTTTGACGGATTAAAAGCTCAAATTCCAATTATGCTAAATATGGGACTTACAGGCATTGCTTATATGCATTCCGATGTGGGTGGATTTACTGGTGGTGAACAAGATAATGAGCTTTTTATTAGATGGATACAAATGGGTGTTTTTGCTCCAATTTTCAGAATTCACGGAACAGGAATTCCGACAGAACCAACATCATATAGCGAAAGTGCGCAAGAAATTTCCATAAAATATATCCAGTTACGATACAATTTATTACCCTATAATTATACTCTGGCTTACCAAAACACGGTTTATGGTTTGCCCTTAGCTCGTCCTATGGATTTTTATGACTCGCAAAATCAAAACCTTCAGAATATTAACGACCAATATTTTTGGGGAGATAATTTAATTATTGCGCCTATTGTTGAAAGTGATAAAAGCTCAAGAAATGTTATTTTACCTGAAGGGAAATGGATAAATTGGCATAATTTGGAAGAGTTTATTGGCTCTAATAATGTTGTTATGTCAGCGCCAATTACTGATATTCCAATACTTGTAAAAGCAGGTAGTTTTATTCCTACAACACAAAATCTAAAATCTACAGATAATTATACTTCTGAAAATTTATTAGTAAAATATTTTCCTGATGAAGCAAATCCAGTTTCGAGCTACACAATGTTTGATGATGATAAAAAATCACCAAAATCTATTGAGAATAATGAATTTGAATTGATTACTTTTAGTGGTGTTTTTTCTACAGAACAAATTGACATTCAATTAGAAAAAACAGGAAATTCTTATGAAAATGCGCCTGAATCAAGAAATATTACTTTTGAAGTTTTTAGAATTATAGATTTTCCATTAAGCATAAAACACGAAAATTTAACTTTATCTTGTTTTGATAATTATGAACAATTTCTAAGTAGCAGCGAGGGATATTTTCATAATTCTAGTAGCAATACATTGTATGTAAAAATTAATTGGGAAAGCACTGTAAGTAGCATTCAGATTTCAGATTTTCAGAAAGTAGAGACAAATATTTCGAATAAATTTAATTCGAATAAATTTGAGCT
>DAOVUO010000121.1 GCA_030632545.1 Bacteroidales bacterium | reverse complement strand
TTGGCATATTCATCTCTATCACTTGGCATTAAAGGATCAGAAACACAAATATTAGGTGTATATAATCTAGCACCATAAACAGAAATTGAGGAACTATAAAGCAAAAATGCATTGGGTGATTTCGCTTCCAAGCACTGTATAATATTCTGAGTTCCAATTACATTAACATTGTATGCAAGTTCAGGATTTTCATCGGCCAAAGGCGGAATTATTGCAGCCAAATGCATTACAATATCAACGTTTAAAAATGCTAAATTAACATCTTCTTTATTAGTTATATCACCATAAACAACATTAAATTGTTTGGCATACTTAGTCAAAAAGCGAGTCGATTTCTTAGATTTTATATCAAATAAAGTAATATCTAACTCATCGGCAAAAGGCAAAAAGTGCTTTACTAGCTCTTGTCCTACAGTGCCCGATACACCAGTGATTACAATTTTTTTCATATATATAGTATTAAATACAATATAAGTCTTTATTAAGTAAGTTTAGAGACAGAACTTGCAAAATATAAAGGAACAAACTTTAATTTTTGACTTTCAAGAATATCAAATTTTTGATTAGAAACAACGATTCCATGTTTCGATTTTTGATATTTTTCGAGAAATAGATGCAAACTTTTTAATCCCCCTTTACGTCCACTTTTAACTTCAATCGGTACGGCCACACCATTATTTTCAATTAAATAATCAATTTCTGCTGTACTACTTTTAGCATCTCTTGCCCAATAATATAATGCGGCATTTTGTGTTACTAATAATTCCTGCCCTACGAATTGCTCAGCAAGCATTCCTTGTTATATTCCGAATAGATTATGCTTATTGTCGTAAGGATTTGCCTGTGATTTATTTAATGCTTGCATTAATCCAATATCAAGAAATACTACTTTAAATTTCTTTCTTGAAACAGATGCTTGCAAAGGAACTTCTGGTGGATTTACAGAAGGAATAATGTTAAATAAACTTGCCAATTCCAAGGTTTCAAATGCCTTTTTAATAGTTGGAGCTGAATAATCTTGCGCTAAATTCGAATATTTTATTTGCTTTCCAACACTACTAGCTAACGAACTAAATACAGTATCTAAACAGAATCTATCTACTTGAGGTGAATACTTAGGAAAATCCAACCGATAAGTACGAAGCAAATCTTCCTGAACATTCTTAACTTCAATAAATGAATTCGTTTCAATAAATGTACTTACGCACTCAGGCATACCACCTACATAAAAATAATTATACAATTGCTCATTTAAAAAACCGTGTATAGTATCAGACAGCTTAGTGGGCTCAGACATTAATATATTTGCAACTTGACTATTCCCTGAAGCTATCAAAAACTCAGCAAACGACATTGGAAACATATTAATTACTTGAATCCTACCTACAGGAAATGAAATAGTTTTTAAGGCAAACTCAAGTAGCGAACCAGCAGCAATAATATGAATATCAGGAAGTTCCTCATAGAAATAACGCAAAGCCATGATTGCTTTTGGACATTCTTGTATTTCATCAAAAAAAACAAGTGTAAGATTGCTGGTTAAACTCCTTCCCAAAACAAGTTCAAGCTCTCTAACTATCCTTAAAGGATCCAAATTTTTTTCAAATATTTTCTTTAAATCGGGTGTTCGTTCAAAATCAATATGAACAAAATTTTCATATTCTGACTTCCCAAATTGCTTAACTATATATGTTTTTCCAACCTGGCGTGCACCTCTTATCATCAAAGGTTTTCTTCTTTTTCCATCATTCCAATTAATTAAGTGCTGTTCTTTTAATCGCTTCATTTCACTCAGAATTTAAAAATACAAGGTAAATATACACATTAAGATTTAAAAACACAAGGATAAAACACTAAGTCTGCTTTAAAAATACAAGGATAAATTTTACCGCTAAAAAATTCCCTGAAAACAAATAGTTCTCAGGGATTATATTTTTCATTTATGTATATATTCTTTTATCTAGCGTCAGCCAAATAGTAAATAATCAACACTCAATCAAATTAGTCTCGTAAAAGACCTCTAGAAATCACAATTTGCTGAATTTCAGAAGTTCCTTCGTAAATTTGAGTTAATTTTGCATCACGCATCAATCTCTCAACATGATATTCTTTCACATATCCATATCCACCATGTATCTGAACGGCTTCTGTTGTAACATGCATTGCAGCTTCAGCGGCATGATATTTAGCTATCGCACCTGCCATACCGTAATCTTTATGCTGATCTTTTAACCAAGCAGCTTTGTGAATCAACAAACGTGCTGCTTCCATCTCAGTATGCATATCAGCTAATTTGAATGCAATTGCTTGATGATGACCAATTTCTTTACCAAAAGCTTTACGCTCTTTTGAATATTGAATAGCCAAATCTAAAGCACCTTGTCCAATACCCAAAGCTTGTGCAGCTATGCCAATTCGTCCACCATTTAATGTATTCATTGCGAATTTAAAACCAAAACCATCGTCACCAATTCTATTTTCCTTTGGCACTTTACAATCTTGAAACATTAATGCATGAGTGTGAGAACCACGCATACCCATTTTATTTTCGTGTGGTCCAACTGTAAAACCTGGTGTATCTTTTTCTATAATAAATGCATTAATTCCCTTATGGCCTTTTTCAGGATGAGTATGTGCAATTACAATATAATATTGTGAATCTGAACCATTTGTAATCCAGTTTTTAATGCCATTTACGACATAATGATCGCCCATGTCTTTAGCAATAGTGTGTTGTTTTGTGGCATCCGAACCAGCTTCAGGCTCCGAAAGCGCAAATGCGCCAATTGCTTTGCCACTTGCAAGCGGAACTAAATATTTTTGTTTTTGAGCTTCAGTTCCATAATTCTCTAATCCCCAACAAACCAATGAATTGTTAACAGACATCATTACAGAAGCGGATGAATCTACTTTTGAAATCTCTTCCATAGCTAAAACATACGAAATAGTGTCCATTCCCCCACCACCATATTTAGGGTCGACCATCATTCCCATAAAACCAAGCTCTTGCATACGCTTAATTTGTTCTATAGGTTTAATTGCATTATCGTCACGTTCAATAACACCAGGAAGTAATTCAGTGCGTGCAAAATCTCTTGCAGCTTTTTGAATCATTAAATGCTCTTCGCTTAAATTAAAATCCATATATTTTATTATTTATTATTTCCTAAGTCTACAAATATATAATTTCTGCTCTAATACACAAACCTTTGTATTGAACAACATCTAAAAAGAAAAAAGCCACATAAATGCAGCTTTTTCCAATAACTAAATTTATATATAAAATTGTTACTGAGCTGCTTTAAACTCTTTTACAGCCTCAATTAATTTTGGCACTATTTCAAAAGCATCGCCAACAATACCGTAATGTGCAGCTTCAAAGAAAGGAGCTTCCACATCGTTATTTATAGCAACCATAACTTTAGATGAGTTTACACCTGCTAAATGTTGGATTGCACCTGATATTCCAATAGCAAAATATAAATTCGGATGAACTAATTTTCCTGTTTGACCAACATGCTCATCATGACCACGCCATCCTTCGTCAGAAACTGGACGAGAACAAGCTAAACCAGCACCTAAAATGCTTGCTAATTCTTCAATCATTCCCCAATTATCAGAGGCTTTCATTCCTCTACCAGCCGAAACAATAATTTCTGCTTCAGTTAATGGAATTTTTCCTTCAATCTTTTCAACTCTAACAGGTACAGCTTTCAATAATTCATCAGCAATATCCAAATCAATAGCTTCAATGCTAATTGGAATAGGATTCTCACTAACTTTATAAGAGTTAGGCATTAAGCTCAAAATTTTAACCTCTGAATCAATTTGCATCTCAACAAATGCTTTTCCTGAATAAACTGAACGTTTAACTACAAAAGGCTCGTAGCTTGAAGGAAGAGCAACAACACCACTAACTGTTCCTGCATCAAGGCGAACAGCCAAACGAGGAGCCAATGAGCGACCAGTAAAGTTATGGTCGAACATAACTACTTTTGCACCAACTTGCTTAGCCACTTCTGAAATTGCATGCGTATATGAAGCTGCAACAAATTTACTGACTTTCTCACCCTTAACATGATACACTTTTTCAGCACCATATTTTCCTAATTCATTTAATTGGTCATCTGCTACATCACCAATTGTTAAGGCAAATACAGGTACTCCAAGTTGCTCAGCAATTGCTTTTCCATAAGAAATTAATTCCCAAGTTGCTTTTTTAAATTTTCCGTCCCAATTTTCGGTATATACTAAAACTGACATAATACTTTCTTTTACAGTTAATAAAATAATTTAAAGAACCTTAGCTTCTTCGTGTAACAAACGAATTAATTCAGCCGGATTATCGGCATCAATCATTTTGCAAGCACCTCTGGATTCTGGCATTGTGAATTTAACTACTTTTGTATGAGCAGCTTGTTCAACAGCAGGAACAACATTTAGAGGTTTTTTTCTAGCCATCATAATTCCGCGCATATTTGGTATACGTGGCTCTTTAGCAATACCTTTTTGACCACTAGTTACAAATGGCATAGGAGTTTCAATAACTTCTTTACCACCATCAATTTCACGAATAATTGTAGCTATATTTCCGTTAAGTTCCAAACTTGCAGCACTTGCTACCGAAGGAATATTTAAAAATTCAGCTACCATCTCACCTACTTGATTTCCAGTAAAATCAATAGACTCTTTACCTGTCATTACAAAATCAAACTCACCATTTTTAAATACTTCAGCAATCTGACGAGCAACAAATAAAGCATCTGTTGGCTCTGCATCAACTCTAACAGCATCATCGGCACCAATAGCCAGTGCTTTGCGAATTGTAGGATCTACATCTGCTCCACCAACTGTAACAGCGGTAATATGCATTCCACCAATTTGTTCTTTAATTTGTAGTAAACGAGTAAGTGCCAACTCATCAAAAGGACTGATAATATACTGAATATCAGTTTTATCAAACTCAGAATCCTTGTTTACAAAACGTATTTTTGAGGTTGTGTCAGGCACATGACTAACTGCAAGTAATACTTTCATTTTTATATGATTTTTTCGTTAATTTCCTATGCAAACATAGTATTTTTTTTTATATTTCCAATGCATGCATAGCATTTTGTAAATTATTTATATTTAATCTAAATAGCTAAGCGTTTGAAAGCTAACTAATATGTGCTAAAATTAGTAATTTTATTCAATAATAGGATTGCCATAAAACATAAGTATTGATAAAATGTGTTTACTTTGCGCCTTTATACCGATTATGAGCCAAAATTACCTGTAAACTTTATTGATACCGAGCCGTTGTCATGTAAACGAGAATAAATTTTGGGAACATGCTAATAGTTTGACATTATACCAGTAATTTTGATTTTAAAATGGTTTCACGATGTTTGGGGCAGCAGATATATTTTTAGTCGGGAGTAAACAATTACGAGAACTTTTTAAAGTTTGTTTTTTTATTAGAATGCCTGTCTATAAGTAGTTTACACTTTAACCAACCACTACTTTGACAAAATTTAACGATGTATTATTTTAATGAGTGAATTATTAAACAATCCCAAAAACAGAAAACGCATAATTGTGCAAGGTGTAAGTTTAGTTGGTGCTATGGCACTTGCAGAACAATCTGTTGTACTACCAATAATCATAAAATATTTTAGTGATAGCAATACAATTGTTGGTGTATTTTCTTCATTATTAAGAGGTGGTGCAATTTTAATGCAATTAT
The DNA here is from genome assembly GCA_030632545.1 of Bacteroidales bacterium. GTDB lineage: Bacteria > Bacteroidota > Bacteroidia > Bacteroidales > DYOH01 > DYOH01. Next base: position 1,517 of record DAOVUO010000121.1, on the reverse strand, counting down.
ATGCTGCTTTTAACGCCAGAAGTGATGCTTTTGTCCTAAATAAAATACTAAGAGTTTTTTCTGTTCGATTTATGTCATGGTTTTCTATTGGAATGATTATTTTATTACTTGGGGTTTCAAATCCTGGCCTCACATTAATTCTATTTAGTATTAGTTTATTTACCTTCTCATTTAGTGCAGGTTTTGGTGCTATTTACTACCAAGAATTAATGGGTAAAATGTTTACAAAAAAATACCGTGGAAAATTAATTGCAGACCGACAGATTCTATCTGGTTTTGTTGCAATTATCAGTGTAATTGGCATTTCTGGTTATATTTTAGAATCATTTGAAGCACCTTACAGTTTTGCTTATCTTTTTTTTATTAGTAGTATAATAATGCTCGGTGGATTTATATATTTCATGCCTTTTCAGGAAATTGAAAAAAAAGACACGGATTCAAGTAAAATGAGTTTTGGTGAATTTGTAAAATCTGCACTCTTATTTGTAAAATATGATAAGCAATTAAAAATACAAATTATTGGACGATTTCTGTCTTACAGCTTTATGCTCGTTCTTCCCTTTATTATTCTTCAGGCAAAAGAAAATTTTAATCTCGAGGGAAAGGAAATTGCTTTTTTTGCAGGAATTCAAATGTTTGGTGCTATGCTTAGCAATATTATTTGGAAAAAATTATCATCAAAAGGTAACGACAAAGGCATTGTAATATTTTCATTTATAAGCAATATAATCGCCTATCTATTAATAATTATATTTCCAAATTATTATGTTTTTTACTTTGTGTTTTTTATTCTTGGTGCCTCAATGGATGGATTTAGATTAGCATTTAATAATTTACTGCTCTCTCTTGCACCTGATAAACACAGACCTGCGTACGTAGCAATTAATAATAATATTACTGCTATTGGATTATTTTTTTCCATTCCAGGTGGAATTATTTTGGACCATTTTGGATTTACTTACTTAGGGATTGTTGCTATTATAATGCTTACTGCTGGACTTATTATAAGCTTTAAATTACAACGAAACTGCAAGCCAAAAGAAGTATAGAATGTAATTGTAAGTTTAAACTTGCGATTACAACAAAATTTGCTCTTTTATTTATGTGCTTAATTATAAGCAATGATTCCACGAACAACGAGGATGTACTTGTTTTAATAATCGAAATTTTTAATTTTACTAAGGCATAATTTCAAAAATCATGTTCTCTAGCATAATAAGTATAGACTTATAGCCAATCAGTTTAATTTAATAACTCTCAAAAAACATACTTATATTATACTGTATATCAATAAGTTTAAGGCAATTAACAATTTGACTAAATTACAATTCTAGTCTGATTTTTTTAAAATATTGTTAAATTTTGCATTTCAAACGTTTTCGGACTTATACCTTGACATAAAAAGATATCTTTGTCTAGTATTTATATAGACTAAATCCAAATTAAGAATTAATACAAACTACGATATGTCAAAATTTGAATTAGTAATACCAAAATTAGGCGAAAGCGTACAAGAA
>DAOVUO010000189.1 GCA_030632545.1 Bacteroidales bacterium | reverse complement strand
ATAGCAAGATTACAAGCAAAATGGACAAACCCCAATAGCGAAATAGTAAAACGCATGGCGCAGTTTAAAGAAAAAAGCCCGGAAATATTAAACCCAATATTCGAGAGTTAAATTTTAAAAACGAATATTTCGGCATCTGTTTCATAAAAGCCCAAAAGTAGTTTGTCTTTTTTATCAATTTGCGTTCCTAAGTTCTAAAAATAAGGTAATAAGGTTTTATTATTCAGACTCCGCTGTTCATCGCTTCGCTGATGAAACAAAATGCTATTATTTTACAAACAGTGATTGGTGATTGGTGATTTGTAATTGGTTGCAAATTCTACTACTGCCAGCTTTTTTTTGTAACTGCTTAAGTAGTTACAAGACTTCGCATTAACTACTGGTTACAAAGTTGCGTTTTTTTTAGTAGCCTACATCAAAGAGAATAAAAAAAACAGAAAAAATTAAATATTGATTTTATGGGAACTGATAATTTTCACATTGAATTAATTTAGTATATTTGTAAAAAACAAGGTGGGCTTATGCCACAGATTGATATAATTGATTCTATAAAAATAATAATAAACTCTGGTGATCATAATCCTCCACATTATCATGTAATTTATAATGAAAATGAGGCATTAATTGATATTCGTACTGGCAACATTATTAAAGGTTATTTACCGCCAAAAATATAAGAGATTTATTAAATGGTATAATTCAATAAATCTCGAAACGCATAGAACTATTTTTTATGAATTAAACCCTCAATTAAGAAATAAATGAAAACTTCTTTAAACATAATTCCAACAGTAAAGTCTATTATTAAAAGAGATAATTTTGTATTGTATTTATATTTCAATACCGATGAATTTGGTTATGTTGATTTTTCGGATTTTCTAAAGCTAAACCCATCAATTTTACATGCCAATAAACTAAAAGACAATAAAATATTTTCAAGTGTATTTGTTGATAATGGTTTAAAATGGAAAAAACTACCTTATAAAAAAACAATTCAGAATATTGAAATAAACGATTATTATTCAATTGGTGGCGATACTATTTACAAAAGCAGCAAAGCTTGGTATCCAAATATATCAGAATTAACTATTTTTATTAGGCAGCAAAATAATCTTACTCAAGAGCAATTAGCTAAAAAACTTAAAATATCTGTAAGTAAATTATCTAGTATAGAAAAACAAAAAACAAGCATTACAATGCAAGTAGCGAAACAACTTTTTTCGTTTTTTTAAACATTATTTTCTATCATTTTTTATTAAATTTCCCCAGTTAAACCGAGGCTGTCTAAAATCACAATTGCGTTAGGCGGATGGCTACAGCCTCCGTCTGACTATTACTAGAGGCTCTGCTTCAAAATACCATTGCAATAATTCAAGTTCCGCTGTTCATCGCTTCGCTGAAGAAACAAAATGCTATTATTTTACAAACAGTGATTGGTGATTGATAATTGGTAATCAGTAACAAATAGCAAAAAACTATTCACCTTTTTTTCGTATATTTGTGTAAAAAGAAAATTATTATGGATATTTTTGAAATTGAAATACTTAATCCAAAGGCTAAAAAACTACTTCAGGAATTGGCCAACCTTAAACTTATTAAATTCATTACAAAAAGTGATAAAAGAACAGAATTTAAGCAGTTACTTAAGAAATTCAGAAGTACTAAGGGAAAGACAATCAGTATCGATGAAATTACAAAAGAGGTAGAAATAGTAAGAAAAAAAAGAGATAATGCAAAAAAATAGCATTAAGATAATTGTTATACAAATCTTTGGATAAGCTTTTTAATATCGAAACGCTTACGAAAATTAGATTATCTTTTTAAGAACGATAAAGTTATATTTATTTTTAGCAGTGAACTTATTGAAGAATTTTTGGAAGTCGCTGCACTCCCTAAGTTTGTTAAGTATTTCAAAAAAGAAGATATTCAGAAAGTTTTGGATGTAATTGATTGTTGTAGCAAAATTGTAAAAGTGAAATCAACAGTAAATTTGTGTCGAGACCCAAAAGATAATTTTTTATTGGCTTTAGCAAAAGATTCAAATGCGGACTATTTAATTACGGGTGATGAAGATTTGTTAGTAATAAAAAACATCTATCAAACAGATATTCTTAGCTATATCGAATTTTCAAAAAAGATTTAATTTTTGTTACCTGTTAAACCGAGGCTGTCTAAAATCACAATTGCGTTTGGTGGATGGTTACAGCCTCCGTCTGACTACTCCTAGTGGCTCTGCCTCAAAATACCATCGCAATAATTCAAGTTCCGCTGTTCATCGCTCCGCTGATGAAACAAAATGCTATTATTTTACAAACAGTGATTGGTGATTGATAATTGGTAATCAGTAACACTTAGGGACTGTTCCGAAATAACTTGACGCTTTCAACTTGTTCTTTTGCCTTTTAACTTCCTTGAAAATTCTTTAAATAGCTCGCTATTCGCAGATTTTTCAACTTGTTAAAAAATAAAATAACTTGGCTTAAAATTGTCAATTTATTCCATCACAATCCCTTAGTAATTTTCAAAGTTTGTAATTGCTCAATTTAAAGTTTAATATTATTTAACAATAAAAAAGAAACCTAAATGCTGTGTGTTACGTTTCAAAGAAAAGTAATTCAATCTAAAAACAATTTAAAAAATTAAAACATGACAAAAGATATTTTGAAGTTAGGCTTTTTGCTGGTAATGATTTTTGGAGTTTTAAGTGCTTGCAAAAAAGATGAGGAATCAGAACCAGAACCAACAACAGGACATTTAAACGGAGTTGTTTACGATGCAGCCACTAATGAGCCTATTGAGGGTGTGAGAATAATTGTTTACAATTCAGAAACAAACTCACCAACTAGCAATACAATATCAACAGATATTACTGGAGCTTACACAGTTGAATTAGACCCAGGTACTTATTATTTGAACCTAAATAAACAATCGTATTTGGGAATTCCAGCACTTGGAACAACACCAATATCGGTAACTGTTGTTGTAGGCGAAGAAACAATTACCGATTACAATATGCAAGCCAGCCCTATAACTAGTGGTGGAAGTATTACAGGAAAAGTAATGAATGGCGAAGAAGTAGTAGTTGGCGCACTGATTGTGGCAGTAAATGGAAATAATGCATACTCTTCAGTAACCGATGGTGATGGAGTTTATTTTATTTACAATGTGCCTGCTGAAACATATAATGTAATGGCATATATGGCAACATATAATTCAAATGAAGTAAGTGCAAGCGTTAGTAGTAATACTGAAAGTGCTGACAACAACTTAACTATGACAGCTGATGCTTCGGGCGAAGTTTCAGGAACAGTTACCTTTTTGGCAACAGACAATGGCGAAGTTGATGTAGCTTTAACTCACTTAATAACTAAAGAAACAATACCAGGCTTAACTACAACTACTGTAAGTGGAGCGTACACTATTTCAAATGTGCCTAATGGTACTTACATTGCACGTGCATCATTCAGTAATGACACTTATGTTGTTGACCCCGATTGGATTGTTAAAAATGGCGAGCCAATTGTAATCATTAATAACGACGTAATTACCTTAGCTTTTAGTGTTACTGGTGCAGTTACTCTTACTAGCCCAAGCAATGAATCAACTACAACTTTACCACTTGAAACTACAGAAACAACACCCACATTTTCATGGGTAGGATATTCAAGCACTAGTGATTATGTAATTGAAGTATCTGACATTAATGGTAATGTTATTTGGGGTGGTTTTAGCGGCGAAGGTGCTACTTTGGTGAAAAATATTGTAATATCAAAAGATCAATTAAGTATTGTGTTCAATTCTGATGGAAACGCAACAATTTCTGAACTTGAGCTTAATACAATTTACCGATGGAGAATTTTTGCAAGTAAGGACAATGTTCAATCTGTTACAGGCTGGGAATTAATTTCAGCAAGCGAGGAGCAATTAGGTTTATTTATAATTAAATAATATAAATAAAGTTTTTGAAACAGCCTATTAGCTGAAATTTAGTTTCTTCTAATAGGCTTTTTCTTTATCTAATTTACAAAAACGAAATATCTAAAAAGAAAAAGGCAACACCAAAAACAGTTATAAATGAGCCAATTATTTCTTTAACGGTAACTTATTCGTTAAAGAGAAAAATAGCAGGCGGAATTATCAAAATTGGAACTATTGACATAATAGTTGAGGCAATACCTGTACTTGTGTGCTGTACAGAAAGCAAGGAGAAATAAACGCCTAAAAAAGGACCAAAAATAGCACCAATAGAAATGGAATTCATTTTTTTTCGGTTTTTAATAACAAGCCAAAGAGTTTTCCATTTGCTCCTTAAAGCTATTAAAGCACCAAAAGATACAAAACCCACAATAACACGTATTTGCGTTGCAGCAATTGCATTATAATCGCCCATTCCATATTTGCTTAAAACCAATCCGCCAGCTTGTCCAAGCGAGCCGCCAAGTGCTAACAATAAGCCTGTTAGCGAATAATTTAAAGCTATTCTCATTTTGTTATTTTCTGCATCTTTTTTCTTATGAAGAACAATCATTATGATTCCTGATAACGTTAAAATCATGCCCACTACACTTTGCAAATTCATAGTTTCGTCCATTTAATAGCCAGCCCCCAGTTAAACTGAGGTTGTCTAAAATCAAAATTGCGTTAGGCGGATGGCTACAGCCTCCGTCTGACTATTCCTAGAGGCTCTGCCTCAAAATGCCATCACAATAATTCAAGTTCCGCTGTTCATCGCTTCGCTGAAGAAACAAAATTTCATCAAAATATACTTATTAACAAAATAAGTTATCAACTAGTAAACCAAAAGTTTCCTTTTTTGGTTTACTTTATTCTTGATAAGTCAAAAACCCCAAAGGCGAATAGAACAACTCTATTCGCCTTTTTTTCGTATATTTGTATAAAAGCAGGAGGAAATTATGATACGTGAAAAGGAAATTAATACAGTATTAAAAGCCTATAAAAAACTAACAAAGGAAGAACAAGCTGAACTTAGAAGAAAATTGTTGTTTGATATAGTTAAAAGTAAAGTTAAAAAAAATTGGGATAAATATCCAGATGAAGAAATTAGCGAAGAAGAGGTTATGAATGAAGTAAAAGCTGTAAGAAATGCTAGGAAAAAAAAATAAGAATAAAATTATTTTAGATACTAACTGGTGGATTAGTGCTTTTATTTCCAAAATATCTCGTAAAAAAGTAGCCAATCTTGTTTTCAATAAAAAAATTAATATTTATTATTCAACAGAATTGATAAACGAATATGAACTAGTGATAACTCGTAAGAAATTTATAAAAATAAAAAATAAGTTTAATTTTTTTGAAGATGTAAAACCCTTATTAGTAGAAGCTGTAATAGATAAAATAGTTAAACTTTCGAGAGACCTTAAAGATGATTTTTTATTATCATTAGCTTTAAGTATCAATGCCGATTACCTAATTACAGGAGATGAAGATTTATTAATTTTAGAACAAATTGGCCTTACTAAAATAATAACAATGGATGATTTTTTAAAATAGTTTTGCCACCACACTTTCACCAGTTCCACCATTCATAGCTCCGCTAAAAAAACAAACTGCTATTATTTTACAAACAGTGATTGGTAATTGGTAATTTTCAACGCTCTAAGTTCAGTGAAACTTAAGTGAAACATTTTGTCTAAAATCAGGAAACTAAAGCCTCATTTATTACTCAAACTTTCAGTTAACCCCTTAACTTTCAAGCCTAAGTAATAAATGATTTTAATTGCTTTTGCAAAAAGTGGAGTCGGCGGGAATCGAACCCGCGTCCAAACATGCCACCAGAGAGCTTTCTACATGCTTAGCTTTTCATTAATTGTAGGTATATATCTGGGGAAAAGCGCCCGAACATAAACTTAGCTTCTTAATTT
>DAOVUO010000161.1 GCA_030632545.1 Bacteroidales bacterium | reverse complement strand
TTCTGTACTCCATGTATCGATTGCGGTTTTTGCATCGGCAGTTAAATATTGACGTAATCCATCTTTTGCTTTTACAGGATTAATATAAACTTCCCAAACACGTGTCCAGTCTGTAATAGTATAAAAATAATTACTTGTTTTACCTGATTTATCTTCGCCAAAACGGCTATCTATAGACCCGCTAAAAAGCATAGCATCAAAACTTAAGCCAGCACCTACACTCATACTCTTTGTGTATTCACGCAAACTACTACCTTCCGTTGTTTTATAATCTTTTTCCGAAACATATTTTAAACGCACTAAACTAGGAATTTTGTATTCCTGTCCATCATCCATTGGTTGTGCTTGATAATTTGTAAAATTAAACAATGGTTCTGTTATACTTTTGTTATTTGCATACTCTCCAAAAATATCATACCCGCACCCAACTACGGCGATTCCTGGACACTGTTTTTGTGCGAATAAATTTAGTGTAAAAATTACTGCAAAAATTACTGTTAATAGTTTTTTCATTTTTTTCATTTTAATTAATTATTTACTTATTTCTATTTTATTTGTGAAAAATTAATTTCCATTGTTGGTATTTTGCTCCTTTTATTCTTTTATATACTTTTATTTCCACTCCGTCCATTTGTAATCGGTCGCTACGTAAATGGATTACATTTTTTGTTCCTTTATGAACAATTACATAGCTGTTTGGGCTTCCTCCATATTCAAAATTAAACAATTGGTTGTCGCTACGAGTTTGGTCAAAAACGTATAATTGCTGTCCAGCTTTTATCGCCGTAAGTACTTTTGCTTTTTGGTGTCCCGGGCGGATTAAGTAATCGTTAGTTCCTGCAAGTAGAACGAATTTATACACACGGTCGCCTTCTTGCTTGCCCATTTTTGCCGATTCCAGTTTACTGCCGGAAACATTAGGGTAAGTGCCTGCAAAATCCCAGTATTTATTTGTGGCTACTGATTTTACGGCATAAAATGCAGTTTTCGGTAGAGCAATATCTTTTGGGTCGAATTTCTCGAAAATCCAGGTTTGTGCGCTACTTTTTGCTGATTCAGTTTGAATAACTTTACCATCCTTGGCAGTTAGATACATACCAGTGTATTTTACTTTAATGAAGAAGTTGTTTTTTGCACCCTCAACAGGTTCTAAAATATATTTTTGAGATTTAAACCCTGCATTATATCCTGATAACATAAAATCGGAATTTGCTTCTTTGCTTCCGCCCGAAATAGCAAGCACTTTATCGCAATGTTGCGGTTGAAAATAAACCGACTCGAAATCGTTTTCGTTTAAAGCCGAAACCCTAAAAACACGGTCAAAACCCTGTCCACTTTTATCTTTTGCGGCAAGCAATAATTTAGCACCGCTTGTTTTTGCTGCCGAACTATAACCTTCAAAATCCCAATACAGATTATTAGCCTTGTTTTTAATCATAAACGTACTTGTTGACAAGTCTGTAAGATCAGCCATTTCTTTAGGCAAAGGATTTGCTTTGCACATTTTATCGAATTCTGCTTTCAGTTCGTTTTTTCGGGCATCATTTGTACAAAATTCCCAAATTGGTCTAAGGCTTTTGGCTCCATCTTCGGCACTTGCAAAATCGCATAAAACAGGCATGTCGGCAATACCCGACGCCCATTTTTCGTAAGAAACAGGATCGCTAATATTGCTTACATATTCCGAATTTCCACCTGTAACAGTTAAGTTTGTTTCGGTTTTTGAATTACTTAAAGTTTCGCTTTGTTTTGCAGTCATTTCCGCAGAACCACTTACAGCACCATATTTTGCCTTTACAGCAAGCCCAATTTCCGAAGTATTTGATTTACTTGTTATATTTGTAACCGAGGAATAATCGGCTCTACCGCCTAAATATGCATAAGCAACATAATGCGTACCATAGGTTTTAAATAAATCGGCAGCACTTATTTTAGAATTATTCAAATCTGCCTTAAATTCGGGATTTAGCATTGTTTTTAATTTAGCTAAATCGTTTTTTGTTTCAAGAGAAATTCTCCACTTTGTATTTGCGTCCATTAAAGTATAATAAAAGCGCTTTGTTGTGCCTGAACTACTTTTTGCATAAGAAGCATTTACTGAACCTGAAAAAAACATAGTTTCCGCTTCCATACCTGCTGCTACAGATAAACTTTTTGCATAGTCTCTTGTACTCTTGCCTGATATTTCCTTTTTAATGTGTTTCGACATATTTTTAAATAACACACCATCAGGCTCTGTATAGCTATAATTTCCTTCTTTAAAATTTGAATATGTAAATAAGCAATAATCTTTGACGCTTGCTTGATCGGCATATTTTCCAAATACATTATAACCATAACCCAATATATCTAAGCCAGGTATTTTTTTTTGTTGTGCTAAACTTAAGTTTTGCGTAGCACCAATCATTACGATAGCCATTAGGACTAAAAGAGTTTTTTTCATTATTTTTGATTATTTAATTAAAAAAATATATTTATATTTAATTGCAAGCTAAAATGATATTTTTTTACATATTTTTAAAACCTATGAATAGTTATTTTTTGTGTTTCATAGCTGTTTTTCATGGTAAATTTATTATAAAACAAAAATATGATGCTTTATTTTTATAAGAATATTCTTGCTTGACAGTCATTCCATTTTAAAATCAAAATTACTATGATTTCTGATTATAATACGGGAGTAAACAATGCCTGTGTATAACCAAAGTTTGTAAAAGAATGGCAATAAAGTTTACAGGTAATTTGGGTTAACTACTGGTATTATTCAAAAAAATGATTAGTTTTGCTTAACTAAGAACTTAGTTGACTTTTGTTGTATTTCACCTAAAATTAATAATCCTATGAAAAGCTATTTTATTTATTTCGTTTTGTTATTATTTTCAATTCAGTTATTTGCGCAACAAGAAACTAGCTTTACTCAGGAACTTGAGCTTTTGAATAAACAAATAATTGAGCAGGAAAGTAATATTGGATTGTATTATAAACGTGCAAAACTCTACTACGAGTTTAACGATTATTCAAAATCATTAAGTGATATTAAAAGAGTATTAAAAGTTGATTCAGTTAATCAAAATTATTTAATGCTTTCGGCTAAAATATATCAAGGTATTGGAAATGTTACTTTTGCTATTCGAGAATATAAAAAGCTATATGCAATTGATTCTACAAGCATTTATTCCATTTCGCAATTAGCAAAACTATACGAAATCAACAGGCAAGTTCGTTTCGCGTATCCATATTACGAAAACTGGATTTTACTTGATTCAGTAAATCTCTATCCCAAGGCACAAATTGCCAAATTTGTACTAAAATCGGGCGAAACACAACAAGCAATTGATTTATTTACTGAAATATTTACACAAGATTCAAATTATTTGCCAGCATTAAACTATTTGAGTTTAATTTATTATAAACTAAATGAGCCAGATACAGCCATATATTTTGTAAAAAAAGCATTGGAAATTGATTCTGAAAACATTAAATATATTGAGCGTTTAGCCAACTTCTATTTTCATCGAAATCACAATTTTTTAGCTATTCCTTTGTACGAAAAAGTTATAACTATGCAAGATAGTACTCCTGCTATAGTATTAAAACTAGGAATGGCATATTATGGCGCAAGAAAGTATAATAAGGCAATTAAACCGTTACAATACGCAGCTTACAAAGTGCCAGAGAATTATGTTCCTCATCGCTATTTAGCCGAAACTTATTATGAATTAAAAGATTCGGTACAAAGTGTAGCTCAATTTGAAAAAGCGTATGACCTTTTTCAACCAGATGCTCGAATAAAAATATCCTTAGAAACATCAATGGCACGTAGCTATTTTCAAAAAGGGGACTTTGCAAATGCGGCAAAATACTACACAAAAGTACTTCAAAAAGAACAAAGTTCAATAATGTATTTCGAAATTGCTAGAGTTTACGACGAAGGCTTGAATGATAAAAAGAAAGCCTTACACTTTTTTGCACGCTATTTACAAAAAATGGAGGGAATTCCAAATTTTGAGTCTACAGTTAACTACGCTCGCTCCAGAGAAAAGAAACTAAAAGAAGATTTGCATTTTAAAGGAGAGCTATATTAATTTCAAATTTTTGTTGTAAATTGGCTCGGAAAAATTATCGTATTATGATAAAACGGATAGCTTTTGTTTTTTTTCTTCTATTTTATGCTAATTTATTAATTGGACAAGAAAATGCTCATCCGTTTATTAGAAATTTCCTTCCCGTTGAATATGGTGGCGAAACACAGTCGTGGGCACTTGAGCAAGATACACTTGGAAGCATTTATCTAGGTGGAAATACGGGTATTCATGTTTTTAACGGTACCCAATGGTCTAAAATTGAGTTTCCTACAGAAGATGTTTGCCGTTCTTTGAAAAAAGCTAAAAATGGTAGAGTTTATGCTGGTACAGTTGGTGATTTTGGGTATATCAATATAAATAATAATGGTGAGCTTGTATATGAAAGTTTAATCTATTTATTAGATTCAGCCGACAAAGTATTTACCGACGTTTGGAGCATTAAAACACACGAAAATAAAGTCTATTTCCATACCAATCAGTCAATTTATATTTATAATTACGAAGAACTTATAGATAGTTTGAAAATTAGTATTTTAGACACAGATATTTTCGTTATTGCCGAAGTAAATGGGAATATTTTAGTTGAAGTAAAAGATGGTTTTTTCAAAATACAGGGCGATTCTTTGGTTTCGATAGATAAAAAAATTTATCCATGGATAATGTTACCAATGAGTGCCAAGCATACTTTTATTCTTGATTCTGAAGCAAAAAGAGCAAGAGTTTTTAATGATAATGAGTGGATTGATGTAAGTACAGAATATTTTACAAATAAAAAAGCTACTGAAATTTATACACAATTAGTTGAAGAGCAATGTTATTCATCTTTGGTATGGAAAGATAGCTTATTAATTTTCGGAACATTGTCTTCAGGTATTTTGGTAATGGATAAAGCAGGCAACTTTATTGAAACTATAAACGAGGATTTTGGTCTTGAAAATAGCTCAATTATGACTTTATTTATTGATAATAGAGAGCAAATTTGGGCAGGAACATCAAATGGATTATCATACATAGAATATAATTCACCGATTAAAAAGTGGAATAAAAATGATGGTATTGTTGGAGCTATTTATGGTGTTTCGCGATTAGAAAATAAACTTCATGTTTTTACTAATTTAGGCATTTATCAGTTAGATGGACAGAAATTTGAACCTATTCCTGAGCTTTCAGACGAAAATGCTCATCAGGTGTTTACTGCTGATGTTTTTGATATTCCTGATTATGGGCAAGTGTCATTAATTTCCTCTAGTTATGGTGTTTGGGAGTTAAAGGGAAAAAATGCAAAGCATAGAGTTAACGCAATTTTGTACTATATCATTCAGTCAAAGTATAACAAAAAACGCTTCTATTATTCAGATGAAAATTATTTTGTACAGTTTGATTATTCCGATTCAATTAAAGCAGATACAATTTATGAATTTTCGGAGGCAGTAGATTTTTTGAATGAATATCCAAAAGATAATTTCTGGTTCTTGTCAGGTGGCGATATTATTAAATTAGTACGAAAAAATAATACTTTTAAACTAAGCGATAAGCTTATTTTAAACAATATTACATTTGTAGATGCCCTTGTATTCAATAACAAACTATATTTTACCACAAAAGAAGGTGTTTATACATTAAAAGATAATAAAATAATCCCTGATACTACTCTTATAGGTAATTTTTATAATCAAAAAGATGTGGAAATTAGTACAATAGATAGTTTGCCAAATAGGAATTTAGTAGCAATTATTAAACAGCGAAATACATATAGATTACATCTCACAAAAAGAAGTAATAATAAAATAGAAATTGATTCATTTTTGTATAATCGTATTCCTGAGTTAGATCTAGTTTATCCAGAGAGTAATGAACAAATTTTTGCAACAGGTACAAAAGCTGTTTATAGCATTAATTTATCTCAAACTGATTTTCTAATGGACTGTCCGATACCTTTAGTCAAAAAAATGGTATTAAATCAAGATTCAACCGTCTTTTTGAACAATAAAAATATTGAATTGGATTTTGATTACCAGCATAATGATATTGAATTCTATTTTAGCTTAGCATTTTATGATTTTCATGAGAATAATCAATATTCTTATTCTTTAGAAGGAAGTCGTCAAAACACGTGGTCGGCTTGGTCTACAGATTTTAAGAAAGAGTTTAGTAATTTACGTGAAGGTTCTTATGTGCTGAGGCTAAAGTCTAAAAATGTGTATAACAAAATTAGCCCTATTACAGAATTGAAGTTTCAAATTTCCCCACCTTATTATAGAACGAGTTTGGCTTATGCAATTT
>DAOVUO010000272.1 GCA_030632545.1 Bacteroidales bacterium | reverse complement strand
TATCAAAAAACAAAAGCATTATTAATGAGAGAAGAATAAGACCCATACTGCTGATACAGTTAATCTTTTGCATGTAGTATTATTGTTTTTTTGAATTTTGTCCCAAAGCCAAACGATAATTATTTTTGTTTTTATTTGACCAAACAATTTACTGATAAATTTTTATAGCCATCTTTGTGTTCTAATTTCCATCCTTTCTTTTTGAGGACTTTAATCAACTCTCTATTAAGTACTCCATGTGCTACTATTACACTTTTTCCATGAGTTTCTGCATAAGTAATTACTTCATCAGAATATTCTTTAAGGCTTTGTTTTCGCTGTTTGTAAGTTGGTTTTTTACTTTGGAAATTACATTTCATCCATTTGAGAAGTGAAATTGTATGCCAAACTCTTACTGGAAGTCTTAAAAACGGAAACTTAATAACGTCATAATCTAATTCCTTGAGATTGTTGTTAATTTTAAGTTCTACTTGATTGTTGAAAAGTACATTAGCTGTTTCTACAGCCCTTACCAACGGACTACAAAAAACAGTATCTATTGTCGCAGGATTGTCTATTTTATCAAGTGCTGCTTTGGCATTGTTTATTTTAACTGAATTAATCTGGTATTCCTCTCGGTAATTATGTGCTGTTTGTGCAGTACACCACCCTGGTTTTTCAATTTGAACAGCAGCATGTCTTATCAAATATATTTTAGATTGAGCAGAACTATTAATTGATAAAGAAAGTAGTATTATGAACAGATAAAATTTTGGCATCAGTTTAAAATTGATAATTTACAGAAAAATTAATAAGCTCATCGTCAGTACTTTTTGCATAAGAAATTGTAAGTAGAGCCATATCAAAAGGCGACCACCAAAGTCCTGCGCCGTAACCATCATGCCAAGTTGTAGAGTTTTCACCATCAAGCCAAACACGTGCTATATCGTTAAATATGAATAATCCGCCAGTAGTGTTTATCAGGTAAGTATTTATTTGTTTTAGCCTGATTCGTACTTCTGTATTTAAATACAGACTTGCATCTCCATAAAATCTTGTAAGGCGATATCCTCTTAAATTCTCATTTTGGCCAAGTTTGGCAGCTTCATTAAACACATAATCGCCAAAAAGCTTTTCGCCACCAAATTTTACTGCATATACCACACGTGGACGAGCAGAAAAGCTTGTATAAGAAACCCAATCACCTTTAATTTTTGTAAAATCTGGCGAATTATCATCTAATCCTAAATAATGCATAAAATCAATGTCCGTTTTTATTCCACGAGTTGGAAACATTTTACTACCACCAAATTGATTCTCTTTTTTAATTTCTTTGGGTGTGGTGTTTATTTTATAATTTAATGAAATTCCAGCATAAGATTGTGTATTTAAATCGGCTTGTTCAAGTCCGTTTTGTGCGAAATCAGAAATAAAACGATTGGGCGTTTCTTCAATATCGGTGTACTTATAGAATAATCCAAGCCCAAATTTATGTGTATTGTTTCTATCAATAAATTTTGAAATGCTCTGATTTACAAAGTATTCACTTATTCTTACTCTGTAGTATTCTTCATCAGATTGCCCAATTTGCCAATCGCTTTCATTTCCTAGTCCAAAATAGTTATTTACATAATTTGGCGATTTAAAATCTGCAACCATATTTAATTCTATGTGTTTTAGTGGATAAATTTTGCTTCCGGAAAAATGTAAGTTGATTCCTTGCGTTAAAAATGTATAATTTGCAAGTACTTTATATTCCTGACTGCTGTAGCGAGAGTGTTTTTTAATAAGTGGCCCACCACCAATAAAAATGCCATCATCCTTATTATAACCAGAGAATAAGCTCGGAAAAACTACATCATATTTAAAAGCTTCTCTATCATATTCCAGTGTATTTTCATCGTAATTTTTTACATTACGCTTTTTAATTAGTGGCGATATATTGCTGCCTTTTTTATCGTAAATAGAAATATAACGAGCTTGTTTATTGCCTTTATAAGTTATTTCATCATTATTTTCGCCACCAATTATTGAGAGTTCAATTTTATTTTTTGCTTGACCTAATATATCAAAATGGTCTTTTTTATCTAATCCGTATAAATGAAGTTTTTTAGTTTCAGAAGCATAAAAATTTCGTTCAAAGATTTTGTCACCTTTTTCCGCTTTTTTGTTAAGATTATATCCCGTAACACTAATTGTTGTATCATTAAGTGCATTTATTTCGAAAATATCTTTTTTATTTGTGCCCGTAATGTTTACTTCTTTGGCGAGAAATAGATATAATTTATGTGCCATTGCTTCGATATTTTCAAGTCGGGCTTTCAATATTTCTGCTGTTTGTTTAGCAACAATGTGTTGAATCTCTTTTGGGAAATGTAATACTGCTTTATCAATATTTTCAGGCGTTAATAATATTTTTAGTGTATCTATTTGAGCTTGCCAGTCTTCCCATTCACTGTGTATTAATAAGCTTCTGTCTAATAAGCGAGCATTGAATGACAAACCTTCAACGTTTTCTGTAAATTCATCAAATTTCTGAAATCTTGGTGAGAGCCATTTTCGTGACGAAATTCTTCCAGCTAATCCTTTATTTAGGAAAAAAGCCTGATCGCGATCTCTAGGAATGGGTTTGTAAATTGTGTTTCCATCAATTTTAAAACTCGCCCATCTCCATTGATCTTCGTGGCGATCCCAATCATTTATTAAAATATCAAATAATCGTGCTCTGAGATAGGAATTTGCATCAATCGAATGCTTTTCATCTTTATTAATGCTTTTTAGCATTTTGTCGGTAGAAACTATTTTTTTTGAATTGCCAAAGCTTGCTACATCACTTCTGTCACCGTCTGGACGTTCTTCAAAAATAAAAAGCTGCTTGGCCATATCTTGTCTATAGATTCCAAAATTTGGGTCATCGGGAACATACACAATTTCAGGATTGGTATGAAAAATACCCGCAAATTCTGCTAAATTTGCTACAACCAGAGCTGCATATGGGTTTGATGTTGATATCTGATCTTGAACAATCTCTACAGCAAAGGTGTTTTTTAGTTCTTTGGGTAGTACAGGCTCAATGTTTTTTTCTAATGACCGCAGTACGTATTGTCTTCCATTTTTATCTTCTAATCTCAGCGATAAAGTTTGCTTTCCACCTCCACGTTTAACAATAAATAAGCTATCCTTTTTGGTTAATATATTAAATACTGGAACTTTTACGGGTGTTTTCCACACTTCACGATAATTTTCGCCTATAAAAGGATATTTCCACTCGGGAATAATATACTTATTACTTGCATTAATGCTTATGCTATCAGAAATTTGTATCTGACTAATATTTTGTTTTGTATTTTTAGCAAATTCCTTTTTGAAAATAGTTTTTTTGAAAAGTTCGTCTTGCAAACCAGTAAAAATAATTTCACATTCACCATTGCTGGAAAAGTTTATTTGAGTAAAACCATTTTCTGAACTTCCGAATTCAGTAAATTTAGATTTTACAAATCCTGTTTTTGTCATTGCACCCGAAACAATATGATGCACACTATCTAAAGTAAAATATTGTAAATTCTCCTCTCCAGCAGAAGCATAAATTATGTCAGGATAGTTTTGTAATATAGAAAGCATTGCATCACGAAATCCTTTAAAATCAGGATAATGATTGTCTGTTCTTATGCCAAATATTTTTCTGTAAAAAGTATATGGTGCTTTTAGAAGATTTTCTTTAAATGAGAAATAGCCATCACTATTTCCAAAACTTTTAAGTGAACTATGACCTGCAATAATTACGTGTTTAGTTGGATAATGTCTTCGTATTGCGTCTTCAATTTGTAGTAAAACATCTGCATTAGTTTCAATTCCACATTTATTAAACCGTCTATCGTGCTTATGTACCCACCAATAAGTGTCGATTAAAATTACTACTAAATGTTCGTTTAATACCACTTCTTTTGGAACAGGACAAGCAGCATTAGGCATATAAACAGTTCCTTTGTATTCCTTCTGAAGTTTTTTTGCAATGTTTTTAATTGTTTTTTTTCCTAAAGAACTTCCATTTGCCCATTCATTTTTTCCTGGGACTAGTAATAATGGGTGTTTACTATTGATAAAAAAATCTTTTGAAAAATTGTCTTTTTCTAAATTATAATAATTTCCGAGCATTAAATAGGCTAGGTTTTTATTGATTTTTGCTGCTTTTTGCCACTTTTTGAGCAAAATACTATCAGGTTTGTTCTCCGAAGTGTTTCCTGTGAGTAGAATGCTATAAGGATTTGATTGTTGTGCGTTTGTGTGATTTGCAGAAACAATAAATAGCAGAATTATAATATGTTTTATAAGTTTTTTCATGTGTTTATAAATTTATACTTAACTGAAAGTCCTGTAATACTTCCCGTAATTGGAAGTATAGAAAAATTTTGCTTTTTACTTAGCTTGAGTTTATGTAAATGTGGTATAAGAATTCCTGATGCTGCACCTGCTGCAATACCTATATAAATATCTGATGGGAAGTGCATTAACGATTTATATCTGTAATAACCAACAAAAGCTGGAGGTATAAGAGAGGCGGCGTAAAGAAGCCATTTTTTTCCTTCAATTTCAGGATGATAATCAATATATATTTTGGCCATAAAAAATGAAGCTGTTGCACTTGATGATGTGTGGCCGCTGAAAAATGAGTCTTGAGTGCCTATCCCTAGCTTTCTTTCTAAAGTTTCATTTGGGTAATATACGAATGGCCTTTTACGACTCGTAAACATTGC
>DAOVUO010000398.1 GCA_030632545.1 Bacteroidales bacterium | reverse complement strand
TTACGATTTGGCTGACGCAAGAGTATTGACGATTTACGATTTACGATTGTTGATTTACGATTTACGATTTGGCTGACGCAAGAGTTTTTGATTGACAACAAGACTAAGACCTGCTAGCGTGCTTGCACCTAGTAGCGTCTGTGACTCATTTGATTTATGATTGACGATTGTTGATTTACGATTTGGCTGACGCAAGAGTTTTTGATTGATGATTGATAATTGTTAATTGACCATTAACAATTGGGTCATGGCTTCATCAAATCTTGTATTTTAAACCAGATTCCTGCGATACTATTTTTTTCCAACAGTTTAAAATATGTTAGATAGTCAAAACTTATAAATATTCAGTTAAATTATTAAAATTGCATCAAATTATTACTAAATTAGCCCACAAATATTTTAATTTATCACAAAAACAGACTAATACATTACTATATGGCTAAAGATAGATTTGTTGGTCGTCATGTTGGACCACGTGCATACGAACTTTCAGAAATGCTTAATACAATTGGTGTAGACAATGCAGATATACTGATAGACCAGACTATTCCGAAACATATTAGATTAAAAGCAGATTTGACTATTGGCTTACCAATAGCCGAAAATGATTTTTTGGCAAAAATTAAAGCAATTGCCTCTAAAAATAAGATTTTCAGAACGTATATTGGTATGGGCTACTACGATACAAATGTACCAGCGGTAGTTTTACGAAATGTATTAGAAAATCCTGCTTGGTACACATCCTATACGCCTTATCAGGCTGAGATTTCGCAAGGAAGACTTGAGGCTATGCTTAATTTTCAAACAATGGTAAATGAGCTAAGTGCTTTACCAATGGCCAATGCATCTCTTTTAGACGAAGCTACTGCTGCTGCCGAAGCTATGCTAATGGCTTTTCATATTCGCAGTAGAGCACAACAAAAAGCCGGTGTAAATAAATTTTTTGTTGATAAAAATGTATTTCCTCATACATTAGATGTACTTAAAACAAGAGCTGTTCCACTAGGGATTATACTCGAAATAGAGTCATATAAAGAGGCCAAACTTGATGATACTTATTTTGGTGTTTTACTTCAATATCCAAATGCTGATGGTGAAATTATTGATTATAAAGATTTTGTAACAAAAGCAAAAAACTTAAAGCAATTTGTTGTTGTTGTTGCCGATTTATTGAGTTTGGCATTAATTACTCCTCCAGGCGAATGGGGAGCTGATGTTGTTTGTGGTTCATCGCAACGATTTGGTTTGCCCATGGGATTTGGTGGCCCACATGCTGGGTATTTTGCTACAAAAGAAGAATATAAGCGCTATATACCAGGAAGAATTATTGGCGTATCAAAAGATGTGAACGACAAGCCTGCATTAAGAATGGCTCTACAAACTCGTGAGCAACATATTAAACGCGAAAAAGCTACTTCAAATATTTGTACAGCTCAAGCATTATTGGCCGTAATGAGTGGAATGTATGCAGTATATCATGGTGCTGATGGATTGAAACGAATTGCTAGTCACATTCATAGTGCTGCTCATATTATTGAAAAGGAATTAAAAGCTTTAAATTATACGCAAGGAAACACTAATTATTTCGATACCTTACAAATTAATCTACCAGATGGAATAACTTCAGAACAGATTAAAAAATTAGCTCTAGCACAGCATATCAATTTTAACTATATTGATAATAATACTCTTGGCATTTCTCTTGACGAAACCGTTGGCATTAACGATATTAACGATATTATAAGTATATTTGCAAGTGCAGCAAATAAAACGGTCAATCGAATAGAAGAGCCTATAGAAACTTTAAGCATCGACAATAAGTTTTTACGTACAACTGAATTTATGACACAAAATGTGTTTCAGAATTATCGTTCCGAAACTGATATGATGCGTTATATTAAAAAGCTTGAGCGCAAGGATTTATCCCTTGTTCATAGCATGATTTCTTTAGGCTCATGCACAATGAAACTTAATGCAGCAGCAGAGCTTTTGCCATTAAGCTGGCCAGAGTTTGGTTCAATACATCCATTTGTACCAAAAGAGCAAGCCCAAGGTTATTATCAAATGTTTGATGAATTAAAAGCCGACTTAAAAGAAATTACAGGATTTGATGATATTTCTCTTCAGCCAAACTCTGGCGCATCGGGTGAATATGCAGGTTTAATGTCTATTAGAGCTTATCATTTAAGTAAAAATGATAAAGACCGAACGGTATGTTTAATTCCATCATCGGCACACGGGACCAACCCTGCAAGTGCTGTTATGGCAGGATTTGATGTGGTTATTGTTAAATGCGACGAGAATGGAAATATAGATGTAGAAGACCTTAAACTTAAAGCTGATAAGCATAAAGATGCACTAGGAGCTTTTATGGTTACTTATCCATCTACGCATGGCGTGTTTGAGAGTGCGATTATGGATATGTGCCAAATTATCCATGATAATGGAGGACAAGTTTATATGGATGGTGCCAATATGAACGCTCAGGTGGGATATACTAGTCCAGCCAGAATTGGAGCAGATGTTTGCCATTTGAATTTGCATAAAACATTTGCCATTCCTCATGGTGGTGGTGGCCCTGGTGTTGGACCAATTGGTGTAGCTAAACATTTAATTGATTTTTTACCCGGACATAGCGTTGTTCGTTTCCGTGATAATTCTATTTCCGCTGTATCAGGAGCTCCGTTTGGAAGTGCGAGTGTTTACACAATATCTTATGGCTATATAAAAATGCTTGGTTCCGAGGGATTAAAAGAATCAACAAAAATAGCTATCGTAAACGCTAATTATTTGGCCGAAAGCTTAAAAGATTATTATACTATATTATATACTGGAGAAAATGGCAGAGTAGGCCACGAAATGATACTAGATTGTCGCCCGTTTAAGGCAATGGCTGGTATTTTAGAAGTGGATATTGCAAAACGATTGATGGATTATGGTTTTCATGCCCCAACCGTATCGTTCCCTGTTCATGGGACTTTAATGGTAGAGCCTACTGAGAGCGAATCGAAAGCTGAATTAGACAGATTTGTGGAAGCAATGATTTCTATTCATGCCGAAATAATGGAAATAAAGGAGGAGAAAGTAGACAAAACTGATAATGTGCTAAAAAATTCGCCACATACAACTGAGGAGCTAACGGCTAACGAATGGAAGCATTCTTATAGCAGACAAAAAGCAGCTTATCCATTGGCTTGGGTAGCCGAAAATAAATTTTGGCCAGCAGTTGCTCGCATTGACGATGCTTATGGCGATAGAAACTTGTTTTGTACCTGTTTACCATTAGAGGAGTACGCAGAACTTAAAATTAAAGCGGCCGAAATAAATTTATAATATTTGTTGAGATAAAAAAAGTCAGTCGCTTGACTGACTTTTTTCGTTTGATTTAGTTCTATAATGCTGTTCCGATACGCTTTTAGTAATTTATTTAGAATGCTCAATACAATACTCCCCCGATGTTTGGGGCGGGTTATAAAGTTTTAAGTTTCGAGT
>DAOVUO010000261.1 GCA_030632545.1 Bacteroidales bacterium | reverse complement strand
CCTGTTATTCCCTTTGTAATTGGAACACCAGCATTTTCTGCAACTTTTCGTGCCTGAATTTTATCGCCCATCATAGCCATCGACTCAGCATCTGGTCCAATAAAAACAAGATTTGCCTTATTACAGGCCTTTACAAAATTTGCATTTTCAGATAAAAAACCATAACCCGGGTGAATAGCATCACATTCAGCATTTTTAGCAAGCGCAATTATTTTGTCAGTATTTAAATAAGTGTCTTGTAGATTTCCGTCGCCAATTGAATAGCTTTCATCGGCCATACTAACATGAAGTGATTCGTAATCATTTTCGGCATATATTGCAACCGTTTTGCAATTCAGTCGTTTTGCTGTTTTCATTATTCTTACAGCAATTTCACCTCTATTTGCAATTAATATTTTATTAAAAACCTTCATTTTTTGATTTAATTTTAATTCTCAACCCAATTTGGTTTACGCTTTTCTAAAAATGCCGACATACCTTCTTGTCCTTCTTCCGATGCACGAATATCAGCAATCATTTTGGCCGTATATCCAATTGCCTCTTTTAAAGTAAGTTTATTGGATATATCGTAAAGCAAAGTTTTGCAATGAGCCATTGCTTTTGGACCACTTGTACGTAAAAGTTCAATTGTTTCTATTAATAATTCATCAATTTTTGCATCATCTACCGATTTATTTACCAATTTATGACTTGCAGCTTCCTGTCCTTTAAATCGTTTTCCAGTAAGCATAAGTTCCTTAGAACCGTATTCGCCCACTCGTTTTGTTACATAAGGCGAAATACAAGCAGGTACTATTCCAATCTTCACTTCACTTAAACTAAAAACTGCGGAATCGGTACTATAAGCAAAATCGCAAGCCGCAAGCAAACCATTTGCACCGCCAATTGCTGCACCATGTACAATTGCAATTGTTGGTTTTGGACTACTATATATAGTATAAAAACATTCTGATAATTGTAAGCTTTCCTTATAGTTTTGCTCGTATGAATATCCCGCAACGCCACGCATCCAGTTTAAATCTGCGCCAGCACAAAATGATTTCCCACGACCACGCATAACAATAATTCTAATATTTTCATCTTTTCCGAGTAATTCGTATGCTTCACCAATTTCCCGAATCATAATTTCGTTAAAAGCATTATGTATTTCTGGTCGATTAAGCCAAACAGTTGCTATATCATTAAGTATTTCAATTTCTATTGTATCAAATTTCATATTCTAAATATTTTTTACATTCTAAATACACCATTTTTTTGCTCAGGCCATTGCTTATTAAGCGACATAGCAATTCCCATTGCCAATATTTTTCGCGTATCTTTTGGATCTATAATACCATCGTCCCACATTCGAGCTGTGCTATAATATGCAGAGCCTTCTTCTTCATATTTATTCAAAATATTCTCACGTAATTTGTTTTCCTCTTCTTTTGGAAAATCCTTACCCTTTGCAGCTAACTGGTCTTTTTTTACAGTAACAAGAACATCAGCAGCCTGTTCGCCACCCATTACAGATATTTTTGAAGCTGGCCACATAAGTAATAGTCTCGGGTCGTAAGCTCTGCCAGCCATAGCATAATTTCCAGCACCAAATGAACCACCAAATACTACTGTAAATTTAGGAACATTTGCATTTGCAACTGCATGTACTAATTTTGCACCATCACGAGCAATCCCTTTATGCTCGTACTGTTTACCAACAATAAATCCTGTAATATTTTGTAAAAATAGAATAGGAATTTTTCGAGATGTGCATAATTCGATAAAATGAGCACCTTTTAGTGAGGTTTCAGAAAAAAGAACGCCATTATTTGCTATAATTCCAATTGGAAAACCCATAATACGAGCAAAACCAGTTACAAGCGTAGGAGCATAGCTTGCTTTAAATTCATGAAACTTGCTGCCATCCACAATTCGCATAATAATTTCACGAGAATCGACAGGCTTTTTTAAATCAATAGGTGCAATTCCATAAAGTTCTTCAGAATCGTACATTGGTTCTTCAATAGGAGAAATATACAAAAGATGCTTTTCCTTTTTTGGCATACTTTCAAAAATATTTCTGCATATTTGAACCGCATGCGAATCATTTTCAGCTAAGTGGTCAGCAACACCACTAACCGTAGTGTGTACAACAGCACCGCCCAATTCTTCTGCCGAAACCACTTCGCCAGTAGCGGCTTTAACTAATGGAGGCCCACCTATAAATATTGTTCCTTGATTGCGCACAATAATTGTTTCGTCGCTCATAGCTGGCACATAAGCACCACCAGCAGTACAGGAGCCCATCACTATAGATATTTGTGGAATTCCTTGTGCCGACATTTGCGCTTGATTGTAGAAAAAACGTCCAAAATCAAAGCGATCAGGAAACACATTGGCTTGTTCAGGCAAAAAAGCACCACCAGAGTCAACCATATATACGGTTGGCAGGTGATTTTCCAAAGCAATTTGCTGAGCTCTTACATGCTTTTTAATTGTTTCTTTAGCATAAGTTCCACCTTTTACCGTGGCATCATTTGCAATTATTACAGATTCTTGTCCATGTATAAGCCCAATTCCAGTTACTATACCAGCACCAGGAAACGAATTGTTATACATTCCATAAGCTGCCAAACTCGAAAATTCTAAAAAAGGAGTATTGGGGTCTATTAATAAATCTATACGTTCACGAGTAAGCAATTTACCTCTATCTCTGTGCTTTTCAACTGCGTTAGTAGTTCCATGTCTAACTTCTTTCAATCTGAGGTTAAATTGGTCTATTAATTGCTTATAGTTATTAAAGTTTTCAATATATTCTTTTGACTTTGTGTCAATTTTTGTTTCGAGACGATACAATTTGCAAATTTTTAAGAGTGTAACAATAAATTTAAGCCAATATTACCAAAAAAAAACAGTTTTTGAAAGACATAAATAGTTAAAATATGTTTGAATAAAATGTATTTTCAGAAAAAAAAGAAGAGTTTGACAATAAATATTAAACTGTAAAAATAAATATTTCTATCTTTGTATAACCTAATTTAACAATATAAATGTCAGATAATAATTACAAAAACACAAAAAATAAATTAGTTAGCCGGTTTGAGAGAATGTCAGGAGAGCCAAATTTGAGCTATTTTGACATTTCTGATATTGAAGAAATTGTTGAATTTTATATTGAAGACAATAATATTGAAAAAGCAAAAAGAGCTATTGATTATGGATTTAAGCTCCATGGTGACAATTACAGCTTAATAATTTTAGAAGCAAAATATCAAATTGCACAAATAAATTTTGCCGCTGCAGAAAAGTCTTTGAAAAAAGCAGAAAAAGATTCACCAGAAAATGGAGAGGTTGATTTGCTTAGAGCTATGATTAATATTTTTATGAAAAATTATGCGAAAGCTGACAAATTCATAAAAAAAGGTTTGAGAAAAAGTGCGAATAGCGCAGATTATATGTTAGTTCCTCTAGGAATGGCGTTTCTTCAACAAAAAAAATATACTGAGGCAGCAGTTTTTCTTAAAAAATATTACGAAAGATATCAAGACGCTGACGAAATATTGACTGAAATTGCTTTTGCATATTACCAAGCATCAAAATTTAGATTGTCGCTAAAGTTTTATCAAAAGCATATTGATGTTTTTCCTTATGATGAACAAGCATGGATTCAGTTAGCTCGTATATATAATGAGCTTGAAATGCCAATTGAAGCTATTGAAGCCTACGATTTTGCTTTGAGTATAAATCCTGCTTTAAATATTGTATTTATTGAGAAAGGGAGCATTTTATTAGCTAAAAATGAACCGAATAAAGCATTAATCTGTTTTAATAAATATCTTAAAACAGAGAAGAATGGTACTATTTTGCAAAAAATTGGTGAGGCATATTCGGCTTTAAACAATATCTCAGAATCTCAGAAAAATTTTAAAGAAGCACTAAATTTTGCTGATGCTAGAACAGATACCCTCTATTTTCAAATGGCAAAAAACTATTTGGAACTTGAAAATTACAGCAAAGCTCTAAATTTAATTGATAAATCAATTCTTCAGAATGAGAGTAATCCTAATTTTTTACTAATTAAGGGGCTAGTATTAACTAAATTAGGTAAATATAAAGAAGCTGAGAATATATATAAAACTGGTTTAAAAATAAACGATAAGCATATTGATTTATGGCTAAATTATTCTGAACTATATTATTATCAGGATAATACATCAATCGCAATAGACATTTTAGATGCCGCTATCGTTCGACTTGATAATCAGTTTGAGTTATTATATCGTTTAACAGCTTATTGTTTAGTGGATAAAAATTATAAAATGGCCAAAAAATATTTTGAATTGGCCATAAACTGCAATGGAGCTGCAATTTATGAATTAATAAATTTTTATCCCGCTTCTCTAAAGGTAGCTTTTGTGAAAAAGACTTATAATCAAATTGTTAAAAACTAATTGTCTGAATTATTTTCAATGCTTATTATAGTTCCCTGACAAGGATTTAGTTTGACTTGGGTTTTATTATCGAAATAACTAGTTGGAAGATATGCAATTTCCCCCAATTGGTTAATATTTAAAGATTTAGTGCAATACACTTCAAGATCATCTCGGATAATTACTTGACTCACATTAGGTATAGAATATGCCAATCCGTTTGATAATTCATTTTTCAGTCTAATTACTTTTGTTTTATCAACTAAGTGATTAAGTTGATGTAAATTACTAGATTTAATATCTAAGAAAATTGGATAAGCATTAGTGTTTGTAAGTGTAGAAATTCCAGAAGATTCAGAAAATTTAAAAAGCGTTTCTCGCTGAAAATCAAGCTTTTTTGGCAAGTACCAATATGTTAATGTATCAAACTCGATAATTGTACTTCCATAGAACTCTTTCAAAT
>DAOVUO010000136.1 GCA_030632545.1 Bacteroidales bacterium | reverse complement strand
GGTTTTCAGAACTTGTCATTTTGCCAGAACACATGATAACAGGAATGTCCATTGTTGACTCCTCTTTTTTTAGCAACTGTATAAATTCAATACCATCTATTTCAGGCATTTCCCAATCAGTAATAATTAGATTTGGTATTTCCTTTTTAGCAATCATAAAGGCTGTTTTTCCATTAAGTGCTTGTAATACTTGATAGCTATCCCCCCCTTCCCCTTCGATAACATCCATTATAATTTCTAAATGATACAACTCGTCATCTACAATTAGTATTTTATGTGTGCCCATTTTGTATATTTATATTAGGTTAATTAATTCTTTATATTTTTCGTCATTTCCATTTCTAATTGCTTGATTCACCTCTTCTTTCCAGTTTATTATATTTTTATTTTTAGGGTGTTCAATTTTATTTAGTAATTTTCGTAATATCGAAATCTCATAAACTTCATATTCTTTTAATTGCAAAACAAATGGTTCTATTGTTTTTTTATCATCAGAAGTAAGTAAATCCATTGCAGAAATTTTTTCTTCTTTGACAGTCTTTTGCTTTTCCTGCAAAAGTATATCTTTTTCAGAAAGTTGAGCCGATGGTAAAGTAAAATGAAAAGTTGAGCCTTTTCCTATTTCTGATTCAACACCTATATTACCATTATGAGCATCAACTACCAATCTACAAAAAGTTAAGCCAATTCCTGTAGAACGTACTTTACCTGAACTTTTGGCACATACTTGCTCAAATTTATCAAATATTTTATGAATTTGGTCAGCAGGAATACCACTCCCAGTATCTGTTATTTCAATTCTGATAAAATCATTAATTGTTTTACTTCCATTAATGCTTATTTTCCCATTATTTGGCGTAAATTTTATACCATTTGTAAGAATATTTACAAAAACCCGTTCAATCACCTCTCTCTCAACCTTTACGCCTGTTTTATTTGAAATACTGTTAGTTATTGATATATTTTTTTGTTCAGCAAGAAAAGCAACATCTCTAATTGCATTTTGCGAGATTTCAAGAAGCGAATAGCTTGTTTTTTCTATATTCATTTGAGCTTCTTCATACTTATAAACATCTAAGATATTTAATACCATATTTAGCATTTGTCTGCCAATTTGCTTCATTTTTGTTGTTTGCCTTTCAAAAGAATATGTATTTGAAATATTTATAATTCCGTTTAATGGATTTTTAAGATCATGAACAATCATTTCAGTCATTACCTCTTTAAATTTATTGAGTTCAATTAGTTTTTTATTAATTGTTTTCAATTCTTCGGCTTTTGCTTTTATCTCCATATTTTGAAATTCAACTTTCAAGTTTTCCGCAAAAAATTTCTGATTTAAAACATCTTGTACTTTAAGAGATTTTTGTAAATCTTCTGCTTGAGTTTGAATTTCTTCCTTCTGATATTCTATTTCTGTTGTTCGTTGTTTTACTGTTTGTTTAAGTATTGTCTTGTCCTTTTCTAATTCTTTTGTCCTTAGTCTGTATAAAACTAAAAAGGTACCAAGTATAAATATTGAAATCAATGAGTAAAACCTCATAGTTTTCCACCAAGGCGGAAGTACTGTAAATTCATATTCAAAAGTTTCGCTCCATTTGTGTGCAGCACCAATTGCTCTTACTTTAAAAATAAGAGCTCCATCAGGCAAGTTTCTATATTCTGCTTTGCCTTCTTTTGTGAGTGGACTCCAATTTTCATCCAAACCTTCTAATTTATATTGATATTCTATTTTGTGTGGTGCTGCCCAATCAATTGCCGAAAAATAAAAAGTGAGATGGTTAAGTGAATAAGGTAATTCTAAATCTAAAGGATAATTATAGAAATCTGGAACACCCGAAAAATTAAGTTTCTTAAATTTTTCATTTATCAAGCTATCTTTTAATTTCTGATAATTTAGAAACGTACTATTTATATATAAGCCTTTTAATTGTACAATTGGTACTTTTTCGGGCAATTGAAATTTATTCAAATCTAACATGCTTAGAGTATTTCCTGAGCCCCACCAAACTTGATTATTACTATTAACTACGGCATTCAACATGAAAAAATCGGATTTCAAGCCGTCATTTTTTTTAAACACCTCGATATTGAAATACCCTCTTGAAGGAAGATAAAGCGGATTCCTCTTTTTAGTTTTGTTGAGAGCCTCAGTTTTGTTTTTATTAGGATGAGAATTACTCTCAAATATAAAATGATTGAGACCTCCGTCAGTTCCAATCCATAAATTCTCCTCATTATCTTCTATTATAGAACAAGCTATATTGTTAGAGAGTCCATCTTTTTCAGAAAAAGGGGTAAACGATTTTCCGTCATAAAAAATAACACCTTTCCCATCAGTTCCAAACCATAAATTCCCATATTTATCCTCTAATATTGACCAAATTAAATTATCAACAAACCCATCTTTTTCAGTAAAGTTAGTAAATGATTTTCCATTATAATAGCTAACGCCTTTTCCTGTTCCAAACCAAATATTCCCATTTTTATCTTCTAGTATTGAATAAATATTATTGTGAGATAGTCCATCTTTTTCGGTAAAATTGCTAAACGATTTTCCGTTATAGCAACTAACTCCACTTTCTAATGAACCAAACCAGATATTCCCATTTTTAGCTTCGTAAATATCATAGATGTGATTACTAATAAGCCCTTCTTTCTGAGTAAAAGTAGTAAATGTTTTCCCATTATATAGACTAACACCTTGTCGAGTTCCAAACCAAACATTTCCATTTTTAGCTACTAAAACTGACCGTACTGTATTATTAACAAGGCCATCTTTTTCAGTAAAATTACGAAACGATTCTCCATTATAATAAATAGCTCCATTGTCCATAGTGCCTAACCACAAGTTTTCTTTTTTGTCTTTTGAAATTGAAATAATTAGGCTTTCAGCAAGTCCTTCCTTTTTAGTAAAATTAGTGAATGATTTTTTGTTGTAACGATTAATACCACCTCCCAAAGTTCCAAACCACATATTTCCACTTTTATCTTCAGAAATTGAAAAAATTATATTATTTGACAATCCGTCTTCTTGAGTGAAATTAGTAAAAGTTTTGATAAATTTATTATTCTCTTTTTTTAAGCCATATAAGTCTTCTTTACTAGCATTTTCACATAACTCCAATGCTTCTATCCGACTACCATCATAACGGCTAACACCCCCCCATGTTCCAAACCATAAATTTCCAATTTTATCTTCATAAGCACAAAGAACTTTATTGCTACTAAGTCCTTCTTTTTTGGTAAAATTAGCAAATGATTTTCCGTCATAGCGACTAATTCCACTCCATGTGGCTACCCAAATATTTCCAATTTTATCTTCCAAAATTGATGACACTTTATTTCCTACAAGTCCTTCCTTTTTTGTAAATTGCGTAAAACTTGTACCATCATAATGAACAATTGCCCCCCATGTTGCAAACCATAGGTTTCCGTTTTTATCTTCTATTATTGATGAAATTAAATTAGAAATAAGTCCTTCTTCATTAGTAAAAATAGTAAAGCTTTTCCCATCATAGCTGACAAGACCTCCATCAGTTCCAAACCATAAAATCCCTTTTTTATCTTCTAAAATTGTTCGTATTTTATTATTAGGAAGACCTTCTTTCTCCGTAAAAATAGTAAATGTTTTTCCATTGTAGCGGACAAGACCTCCTCCTGTTCCAAACCATAAAATCCCTTTTTTATCCTCAAAAATTATTCGCACAGTATTATGAGGGAATCCTTCTTCAATCGTAAAAGTAGTAAAAAAACTTCCATCATAGCAAGTTACACCAAATCCATAAGTTCCAAACCAAAAATTACCTCTTTTATCTTCTAGTGTTGAATAAACATTAGAGTATGGGAGGCCTTGCTCAACATCAAGGTATTGAATATTGTAAGTCGTATTATCTCTAAAACGTGGCGACAGTGCTAGTACAGGTTTTGGGTGCTTTACAATAATAGTTTTTGGTGCATATATTGTATCGCCATGTTGTACTATGTATCCAGTATCAGGAATCACATAAATTTGAGGTAAAGGAAGCCCATTTTTTCCTGGTGTTATAATTTCTAAATTATTATGGTCAATTTCTATAACTGTTGGATTACCAGAAGAAACTGGTGCTATACGATTTTTGGTGACTGATGTTTTTTTTGCTTTTACTGTTTTGGGTAAAGCTACGCCGTTTTTACCTGGTGTAATTATTGTTAGACTATCGGGATTAATTTGAACAACTGTTTGGGCAGAAACATTAAATGAAAAGTTGAAAATTAAAAATAGAATAATTCCAACAGATCCGTTCTTTATGTTTGAATTTAAAAGATTATTATTTTTCATATTCGGCTCTGTTATCACTTTTTTTATTCAAAGTGATTTTTAGATTATGATAGAAAACCAAACACCTAGTAGCCATTGTTTTTTGTACATTGGCTAGATATTGCTTGCAAAGTAGCAATTAAAATCTAATTTCAAAAGACAATTTCAAAGATTATTTAACTAAGTTGTGCTCTCGCTAATATTAACACACTATTTCAAATTTTGAATCCTATTACAAGAATATCATCAATTTGTTTGCAGTCACTTTTCCAATCTGTAAATGTACTTTCAAGAGCATCTTTCTGTTCTAATATTGTTTTTTTTGAAATTTCAAGTATAAGTTCTTTAAACCGTTTTTGACTAAATTTCAGATTGTTTTTGCCACCAAATTGGTCAGTAAAACCATCTGAAAATAAATACACGCTTTCATTTTTTGATAATTGAATTTTTTTATTCTTAAAAGCTACTTCATCGAAATGAATTCCAATTGGATTTTCTGTTGGTTGTAATTCTGTAATTTGGTTGTTTTGAATTAAATATATTGGATTATTAGCACCTGAGTAATCAAGAGTCATTAATTCAGTATCAATAACACATAAAGCGATGTCTATACCATCATTTATGCCACTTAAATATTCACTTTTATCTGGTTTGTTTTCAGTAGATTGATGTAATGATAGTTTAACTTGTTTGCGTAATTCTTCAAGAATATGGTTTGGTTTAAGAATCTCTTTTTTATTGAATATTTCATTTAAAAATGTAATTCCTAACAAACTCATAAACGCCCCAGGTACACCATGGCCTGTACAATCTGCAACGGCAATAATAATAGATTTGTCAATTTTCTTTATCCAGTAAAAATCACCACTTATAATATCTTTAGGTTTATTAAATATGAAATGCTCAGGTAATATCTCTTTCATTACTTCATTAGAAGGTAAAATAGCATTCTGAATTTTTTGAGCATATTTTATACTATCTGTAACTTTTTGTTTTTGCTTGTTTAACTCTATATTTATTTTGTTAATTTCATTATTTTGCTGTTCTAACTGGTTGTTTTGTTTTATTATTTTCTTGTATGATTTCGAAAGCTTTAGCATTGAGCTTATTCGAGCAGATAACTCTATCTTGTCTATAGGTTTTCGAATAAAATCAACAGCACCAGCATTAAAAGATGTAGCTAAATTTGCAGAACTTATCATTATTCCTGTACACATAATAACAGGAATATTCATTGTTGATTTTTCTTTTTTCAACAGTTTTATTAATTCAATTCCGCTTATTTCACCCATCTCCCAATCAGTAATTATTAAATCTGGGCTCTCTTTTTTTGCAATTTCAAAAGCTGATTTTCCATTGAACGCCTGTAGTATTTGAGATGGAACGCCTATTTCTTCAATAATATTAACTATTATCTCTAAATAAGCTACTTCATCATCTATAATTAATATTTTAGGTACTTGCATTTTAATTTATGTTTTTGAATGTTTGGCTTTGTATGATTCTTTTATGTTTTTTTTTGATGATAGACAATAAAGGAATCTTTTTTCAATCCATATTTTCCGACAGTTATGTATTCTAGTTATTGAAGTTTGTTTCATCTTCCTTTATGACTATATTCCCAACAGATTCAAATTCTTACATTAATTTTATTTAGAATATGAGTTTTGCTTTTTCTCTTAATATATTGTGAGTTCCATATCTGTAATTTTATGTTTTAACAAAGTTAAGCAATTTTCAAGTAATTTGCATCGCTCCTAAATTGGTTTTTTGTAATACATTAAAGATAATGCTATAAGACAATAACAAAACGGAGTTTGGAAACTCATCCGCATGCTTTTTGTGCTTTTGGATAGCTGGAGCTGAGCAATGGATAAATTGTTTTGTTCATTTTGTTTCTTTGCTACGCTTATGCTTTGGACATTCCTTGCTTTAATTATCTGATTATTATCAATTTAGCAGAATAAATGATTTTTTTGATAATTAAAGAGCTTATAATTATACTTTACGAAGTTAAAAACAAGCTCTTAAACGCCTGTCCCGAGCACCGTCGATAAACTCAGTAGCTTATAGCAACGCCCATATCCGTTAAGCTAAGGTCTAAGTTCCTGACTATTAACAATAAAGGCATTTGTGCAGTTGTTCCAAAACCACAAAGAGCAAATACTCTAAACTATTATCAAACATATTGAAAATTTTAATTGTATACCCAATTTATTCGGGAAACAATTACTAACGATTAGCATATTACAAAATTTATTTAATTTACATGATAACAGTTCGGTATATTAACAATTCCCAAGTTGATTATCGTTATTTTAATATATAAATTATTTTGTTTGTAGTATTTATTTAATAGAGTACAGATTTTTTTATGCTCTATCTGATATTAATCAATTTTGCCTTTATACTCGCTATGAAATTTTG
>DAOVUO010000045.1 GCA_030632545.1 Bacteroidales bacterium | reverse complement strand
GGGCCTTCGTTTGGCTTAATAAAATAATGCAAGGGAAGTAAATCTTTGTATTTTGCAATTATTTCGTGACAAGGATTTTGAGAGCCATCTTCAACAATTAACACTTCAAAATCTTTATATGTTTGCTGCGTTAATGATTCTAAAAGTTCATCTATTTCTTCTGGACGATTATATACTGGAACAATTATACTATATGTCATTTTTACTTATTTGCTGATTTATAAATTCAATAACGTCCTGTTTTTGATCAGGATGAAACCATTTCATTTCTTTTTCGCGCCTAAACCAAGTAATTTGCTTACGAGCATATTTTCTGGTATTTCGCTGAATTAAATCAATAGCCTCATCGAGTGTAGTTTTATTATCAAGATAATCAAAAATTTCTCTGTAACCCACTGTTTTTAAAGGTGTGTTTTGTCGATAAGCTAGCAATGCTTTTACTTCTTCCACTAAACCATTTTTCACCATTAATAAAACTCGTTGATTTATCCGGTCATAAAGCTCCTCTCTATCTCTATCTAGCGTAATTTTTATGATTTCAAACGGACGCTTTTTTACTGTTTTTGTTAAAAAACTAGAATACACCTTGCCTGTTTGTGTATATACTTCCAGTGCCTTTAAAATACGTTTTGGATTTTGTAAATCAACTTCTTGATAATACCCAAAATCAATTTCTTTTAGCTTATTTTGAAGTGAATCCAAACCATTTTTATTAAAATAGTTTTCCCATTGCGCTCTAATTTCTGGTAAAATAGTTGGTAAATCGTCTATACCATATAAAACTGAATTTATATATAAACCACTACCTCCTGTAAAAATTACAATATCATTTTTTTGAAATAATTTATTAAGTAATGCTAATACTTCAAATTCATATCTACTTGCATTATAATTTTCGGTAACCGAATGATTTTGAATCATAAAATGCTCTACTTGATTCAATTGTGCTTTTTCTGGCACGGCAGTTCCAACAGTCATCTCCTTAAAAACTTGTCTTGAATCAGCAGAAACAATTACAGTTTTAAATGCTTTCGCAACTTCGATAGCTAAATCAGTTTTACCAACAGCAGTAGGCCCAGCAAGCAAAACGAGGTACTTTTTAGAATTTGACTGCAATGTGCTATAAATTGATTAAAAATTCCATTGTATCTATATTATCAGCATAATCCCAGGCCTCAGGATATTGAGCTTGCCCAATTGCAATTACATCTGAAACGATATTTTCATTTGAAACGACACATTGAATTTTATCCTGCTCAATTTTAATTCTATCTGCTACCGTAGCTATATTTTTGTATTTCTCGTAATACAATACTCCAATTGGCGATGAAATTCCTATATCTTCTTTTAAAAGTAAAAAACCCGAATCATAATGAGGCTCTTGATTAAGTAGTAAAATAGCACGCTGATACTCATAATTATTTACATACTTATGATAATTAAAATAATGATTATATTTTTCAAACGCATTAATCATTAAATCAAAATTATAGCCTTCGGGAACAAATATTTTTGATACATTTCGACAACCCAAGCCAAAAAACATAAAAACATCATCGGCAAGTAGCCGAAGGTCGTCTTTTGTTTCACTTCCATTTAAAACTGCAATTGCATTTCTGTTATTCCTGAATATATGTGGATAACGTCCAAAATAATAATCGAAATAACGACCAGAGTTATTACTACCAGTTGCAATCATTGCATTAAAATCATCCAATTTACCATCAACAACAATCCATCTGTCTGCAAAAGTAGTATCTATCTCAATTAAAATTTTGCGAATAATTTGCATTAATTTATCATCTTTAGATGAAAATTTTGTTTTTGCAATATGGCCAGCGAGAATTACAGACAGTACATCGTGAAAACCAACCAAAGGAATATTCCCTGCCAAAATAAGTCCGAGTTTTTTCGATTCTATATTATCTACAATTTCATACTTGCCTGTCCATGTTTTGAGAGTTTCAATATCTAAAAATTTTATAATTCCAGATACCGCATTCACTACACTGTCATAAGTAAAAAAAGCATTAGAATGCTGAACCCTATTCATCAAATTAATAAATGAATCATAAAACACTGAGTTAAGATGACTTAAACCATCATCCTTCTTGTTATCAACAAACTGACGCAGAAAAAGTCCCAATTGACTAAATAGCTCAATTCTTTTATCTAATGTCATAATTATTTGCTTTAATTAAAATCGATATATTTCTGTAATAAAAAACATGAAATAAACGAACGTCAAAAATACAAAAACCATGTGTTTCGAAGAAATATTACTTGCAAATGGGCGTTTCGAAGAAAATGACTAAATTTGCGAAAAAAATTTTGATTAATATATTAAACAAATTTGGCTTTTATCTCTTATTTACTGCTATAATAAGCCTACCATTTTCCAACAGTATTAGTTCAATACTTATGGGTTTAATGTTTATTATCACAGTAATAAACCCTGCATACTATAAAACATTTGAACTTCCTTCTTTAAAAGACACTTATGGTCAAATATTTTATCTTTCACTACTTTTTTTTAGCTTTCATGTACTAAGCATATTTAATTCTGAAAATTTTTCGAATGCACTATTTAAAATACAAATAAAAATCCCTTTTCTAATATTTCCACTTATTTTTATTTACAAAAATCCAATAATTAAACAAAACATAAAGAAACCATTACTAGCTTTTGTTTTTGGAAGCCTAGCAAATGTAGTATATATTATTATTGCTGCGTTGTATAGAAGTATTTATATATGGAATAACAAACTTGCTTTTCACCCATGGACAAGACCATACGAATTTGATTTCAGCATTTTAGAACTTATCCAAAATGGAGTTTCTGAGTTCACGTATGCAAATCTATCTCATTTCTCACATCCAACCTACATTGCTATGTATATCACACTTAGCATAGCTATTCTGTTCTATTTTTTAAAAACACATGAGTTTAAACAAAAATATTTACGCTTATCATTTAAAATCTTAATAGTAGTTTTTAGCTTAATTATAATTTTACTAAACTCGCGTGCTGGAATATTAACCTTAACATTTATCATTACCTTATCCTTATTCCTCCAAATTTTTAAATATAAAAAATATGTTTCGGGTATTTTGTATAGCATTTTGTTCTCAAGTTTAATTTATTTTGCTACATACCATACTAGGATTAGCAGGCATATTCAACCAAAAACGACTCAAATATCTTTACAAAATAAAAAAGCTCAAATATCTTTAAAGCAAAAAAAAAACCAAAAACCAAAAAATTCGAGGTTAGTTATATGGGAATCTGCTTTTGGTGTTGCTAGTGAAAATCTACTTTTTGGAGTAGGAATTAGCGATGTTAAAAAGGAATTATATAACTATAACAAAATAAAACAACTAAGCAAAAATAAAGGTCACTATTATGATGCACATAACCAGTTTTTACATAGTTTAGTTGGATTAGGTATTTTTGGATTAATCGTTTTATGCCTAATTTTCTTTTTCCCTTTATTACTTTCAATTAATCAGAAGCGATATTTATTGTTTTCTCAAATAGCAATTGTGGGTATAAATTCTTTATTTGAATCAATATTAGAAAGAAGCTATGGAATGTTATTTTTTGCTCTATTTTTCTTTCTTTTCCTAGCTTATTCGCCAAGCTACGAAGATAAATTTAAACTCAAATCATAAACTCCCTTCATCAACTTTAATTATTTGTGCAGTTTCAGGATAATACAAATATCCCTCTACTGGTAAAGCTTGCATGTTTTTTAAAATTTTAATGTAAGCACCAACTTGTTCTTTATGCTCATCACTCTGAATAGCAAATTTATAATCAATAACAATGTACATCTTTTCATTCTTGATTAACCTATCCGGAATACGTAATTCACCGTCCTGTGTAATTATGCCCTGCTCATTTAAAACATCCCAATTCCTTGAATACCAATCCGACACTAATTCATGATTAACATAGGCACTGATTTTAGGCTGTATTTCAATCAGCAATTCCTTACTTATAAAACTTTCGGCATGTAGTTCTTTTAGTGCATCCTCCAATTCATCAGCATACTTAATTTTAGCCATAATTTGATGCATAAGCTTTCCATAAGATACTTTATCGTGTAATGCTTGTATACTTTGAATCACAAATTCATCAACTGAACTACGAAACGTAATTTTTTCACGCCAATCTGCTTTTTTTAAATCATTTTTTAAAACAATTAGCTCATCTTGAGATTTTCCTGTTCTTTTTATTGGCTTATTATCCAAGTCAAAAGAAAACAATTTTTCCTCAGGATTCCAATATTCTGACAAATTAATTTCATTTTCACTTGGGCTTAAAATAGTAGGCTGCGAAAATACAGTGAATAAAAACTCACTAATCTTAGAACCTGTTCTTTTAGCTTTAGACGCATAAGCTATTAACTCGAGCTTTGGACGAGTAAAAGCAACATAAAGCACATTAAGAGCATCCATAGCTACTTGCACTCGCTCATGTAAATATTGTTCTGAATAATAAGTTTTTAAGAGCTCTTTACTATACCTTACAGATAGGATTCCAGCATCAATACCTTCCCAATTATTTTTCACCCATAAATTGGGTTGATTAAGTCCTAAATAATTTGTGGGCATTTCCAAAGAAGGCATTATAACAACGTTAAATGCCAAACCCTTAGACTTATGAATTGTAAGAATACGCAATGCATCAAGCTGCTCCGAAACTTGCACTGATAATTTAGAGCCCTTTATCTTCCACCATTTAAAAAAATTCTCGTAACTAGCTAATTCTCTCGAAGAGAACTCATGCAATTCATCCAAAAACTTGAGTATAAATGCTTGTTCCGATTTACTATTTAAATTCAATATATCTATCAGCCTTTCAACAATCTCATATAAGGGATATGTAGTTAAATTAGCCACTAATTTCCAAAATTCTTCTGGCAGATAAGCAAACACAAAATCATCATCAATATCTTCAAGCAATTGATGATTAATGTTATTTGATTGCAATTGATGAATATTATTAATCAATGCTACTAAACTAATTTTGTCATCCTGATTAAAAAAATATTGCAATGCATTTACAAGCGCATTTATTGAAGTAGAATTACCTAAAGACAAGGAACTTGGTGCTATTATATCATATTTCAAATGCTCATTACTCTCATTCATGTAATTGTATAATAATTGAGCAATTAAGTCACCCTCTCTATTTGTTCTAACAAGAATAGCCAAATCATTTGGTCTAAAATTTCTCTCTAATAGCAAATTTTCAATTAGAACTGGCAAATTTTCATCAACATAATCTTTATCCGATGAATCGTAAAACTGAATGTTTATTTTCCCTCCCTTTCGAGTATTATTTTTTGGCATCTTTTGCATCACATCAGCATACACATCGTAAATAACTGATTTAAAATTCGAGGATTCAAGTTTCTTATTATCTTCGGCACTTGCCGTTTCTTCTATTTCTAAATTAATTGATTGCTGAATTAAATGTGCGAGAGACTTAAAAATAGTATTATTAAAAAATATGATATTTCGCTTACTACGATAATTAAATTCCAAACTTAATTCGCTTACATAATACTCAAATTCTCTTTTTACCTCTGAATGCAAAAGCTGCCAATCGCCACTACGCCAACGATAAACCGATTGTTTTATATCACCTACAATAATATTCTTATTCCCTTCGGCTAAATTATTATTTATTAAAGGTTTAAAATTTTCCCATTGAAATTTACTTGTATCCTGAAATTCATCTATTAAAATATTACTTAATCGAGTCCCAACTTTATCATAAATATAAAATGCTTCATTGTTCTTGGAAATTTCATACAATAACTTGTTCAAATCAGAAATAAGTAGGGCATTATTATTCTCACGGTATTTTGGAAGTAGTTTTTCCATTTCACGCATTATCACGAAATTAAAAAAATTTCTGAGTAAGCTTCTTGATGTAAAATAATTTCTCGATTCGTTTTCTATCAAATTAACTGTTTCTTCAAACAAAGGATTAAGCTTATTGAATATTTGCTCCAAATAATTTTCTTCATTAGCATTCATTTTCCCTTTTCCCCAGTTCTCAATGCCTATTATAGCTTTTCTAACTGTTTTATTAGGAATCAAATTATCTGTTTTTGAAAAATTTATAATTTTTTCACCTAAATATATCTTTACGTGTTTAAGTCCGTTAAAGCTCAGAGCATCTTGTTGCTGCTCAATAATTTTTTGTGCCTTTTTTGAAATTGACTTTAATTTTTCTTCAAAAATTAGAATCTCATTTTCCAGTTTTTCTTTTATTTTATCATAAAAATCATCAGTATCATGTTTTTGACTAAAATCAATTTGTTGATATTCTTCTTTAAATAATTCATTTGAAAAACTATTTAAATCGTCTAAAATATTCCATGTTTTTCCTTGAGCAATTTTATAAAGAATAAATTTTTCAAACCATTTCTGTAACACTACATCCTTACGACTTTCTTCAAAAAGCGTATCAATAAGTTCTTCTTTTACTTCATCTGTATCTAAAATTAACTTATACGATTTTTGAATTCCAATTTCATACGAAAAAGCTTTTATCAAGCTTTGCATAAAACTGTCAATAGTACTTACTGCAAAATCTGAATAATTATGTAAAATAATTTCCAGAATACTTTTTGCCTTACTACGTACATTACTTTCATTATCTTTGGGATATGCACTAATTATATCCGCTAAAAAATCAGATTCTTGCTCATTAGCCAAAATTGCCAATTCTACAACAATTCTTTGCTTCATCTCTTCAGCAGCTTTATTGGTAAAAGTTACTGCTAAAATTTGTTTAAATGCATAAGGATTTTTATATGCTAAAATGAGATATTCTCTAGTTAGAAAATGTGTTTTTCCAGCACCAGCCGAAGCTTTTACTATTTCGAGCATACTTTTTTATATTTTAAAAGGCCTTATCCCCATCAACAAAATATCGTCAACTTGCTCTTCGTCCTGTCGCCAAGCTTCATGGGCATCCCGTATTGCCTTTTCCTGTAAATCAACATGATGCTTATGTATGCTTAATAATAAATGGCGAAACCGTCGGTGTTTAAATTTTTTATTTTCTGGTCCACCAAATTGGTCGGTATAGCCATCAGAAAACAAATAAATTATGTCGTTAGCTTGTAGTTGAATAATTTTTGTAGTAAACTTATGCCCAGAGGCGATTCCACTAGCCCCAACAGAGTATCTATCAGCCTTATACTCAATAATAGTATTACTTCTAATCAAATATAATGGATTATAAGCACCTGCATATTTTAATGTATTATCTTCTTGGTTTAGCACACATACTGATAAATCCATACCATCCTGCAAAGTATCTTCACTAGTATTCTCTGTAATAAACACATCCACTATATCCATACTCAAACGTCTTAAAATCTCCGAAGGTTCGGTATATTCCTGCTTATTTACAATATTGCGCAAAATATCAAAACCTATTATCGACATAAAAGCACCAGGAATACCATGTCCTGTACAATCTACTACTGCAAAATAAATTAAACCTTTACTCTTTGTAATCCAATAAAAATCACCGCTTACAATATCTTTAGGCTCATAAATAATAAAAGTCTCAGGTAATATCGCTTTAAAATCGTTAATTGATGGCATCATTGCGTAAATTAAACGCTGAGCATATTCCATACTCGAGCGCATATTCACATTTCGCTGCATTAATTCTTCTTTCTGAACAGCAATTTTCTCCGCATCTTTTTCTTTTTGCTTTAACAGTGAGTTTTCCTTTCTCAATTTTCCAGTAATAAAAAACACAGCCATCAAAATAAGTGCAATCCCTAAAAGTAAATATATCGCAATTGCAATTTTGCTATTATAAAGCGATGGTTTTATTTTAATATTAATACTTGTTACTTGAGAGTTCCAAATGCCATGATTATTAGCTCCTTTTACATGAAATATATAATCTCCTACTGGCAATTGAGAAAAACTAACTGTATGTTTTTTGCCTAAATAAGTCCAATTATCATCTATTCCTAGCATTCGATACTGATACGAATTATTTCCAATTGAACTATAATTAGGAATTACAAAACTAATTTGTAAATGTAGTCCCTTATAATAAAACTCATAATTCGGTTGATCGTTGACCATTACCTCTTTAAACTTTCCATTTTGAGTTATTAGTATTGAATTAATACGTACCTGTTGTACATTATCTTGAATAAATACAGAATCTGGATTAAAAAAATTCAATCCCAAATGACCCCCAAAATAAATAATACCGTTTGAATCCTTGTATCCTGCACCTAAATTAAATTCATAATCTTGCAAACCATCAGATTTATCAAAATGATATAAATCACTTGTTCGTGGATTTAACCTAGTTACACCCCTATTGGTACTAAACCAAATTCGCTTTTCACTATCTTCAAAAACAGAGTATACATAGTCATTGAGCAAACCATCTTTCACAGTATAATGAGTAAACTCCTCATTTAAGCTATTATAAAACGCAAGTCCACTCTCAGTTCCTATCCATAAATTATTTGAATCACAAAGCTGAATTGTAAGAACTGAATTATTGGGCAAACCTTTACTTGTATTAGATTCATAAAAGTGCTCAAATTCACCGGTTTTTTCATCTACCAACTTATTTAATCCATTTAAAGTACCTACCCATAAGTTTGAATCCAAATCTATTTCCAAGGAATAGCATATAGAATTACTAATCGACTTTGGATTATTTTTATCCTGATAATATAATTTAGATGTTCCTTTATTCAGCTTTAAAAGTCCGTTTTCTGTTGCGAGCCATATATTTCCTCTATGATCTTCTTCAATATCATAAATCTTATTTTCTTGAAAAATAAATTCGGGTACAGTTGGATACAAGGAAGTATAACTAATTAAGTTTTCCTTTTCTATATCATAAATATAAAAACCATTCCCACTTCCCATATACATTTCTTTTCTTTTATTCTGAAAAAGGCTGTATATGGCATAGCTTTCTATACTTGAATTTCGGGGACTTATATGCTTATATAATTTATTCTTATCATCAAAAACAAATATTCCATCTCGTGAAGTCCCCATCCAAAAATAATTTCGATAATCTAGCCACAAAGACCTTACTTCATCAACATAAACATCTGAAACATATTTAAATTGATTGAAAAATGGTTTTTCTCTGGATATACTATAAAGATTACTGCCAGCAGTTGCTACCCATAAAGAATTTGTTCTATCGAGCAATATTTTATTAATCTCCTTATTCTGCAATTTTTTGATTGAACTAAAATTATCAGGACTATCAGAAATTTCACCTTTCTCTAAATCAAAAATAAGCAATCCCATTTTAGTTCCTAACCAAATCCTCCCATCATTATCCTGCTCAATAGTTTTTATTGAATTTCTATACTCAAAAATCTGAATATCACTGGTTTTATATAAATAATTTTTAAACGTTCTTTTACTTAAAGAAAATAAGCTCAATCCTTTGCTTGTACCAATAAGTATACTATCCTTACTAAGAGCCTTTAGACTTATAACTGTTTGAGATGGAAGGCTATTAGCCTGATTTTTCTTATGCGAAAATCGCAAATATGTCTCTGATTCTTTATTAAACAAAAACAAACCATCTTTTGATGCAATTAGTAATTTATTCTCATCAAGTGCTATCATGTCATTCAAACAAAAAACACAAAGCATATTAAAAGGATCCGAAAAATGCTCAAAATATCTTACTTTATAATCGGATTTGGTAATTTTGAATATACCTTTGGGAGAATTGAGCCAAATTACGTCATCTTCGATAATTATTTTACTCACCATAGCAAATTCACTATTACTCTCATCAAAAACAAGCTTAAAAGTTGCATTTTTATGGTCAAATACCATTAAACTATTCTCAGTTGCTATCCATAAATCACCATTTTCATCCTGATTTATTGCTCTAATATAATTACCCGATAAAGACAAGCTATCGGAAATATCGTGTCTAAAATACTTAAATTCAATCCCATCAAAACGATTAAGTCCATCTTGAGTCCCAACCCAAATAAAATCATTAGCATCCTGAAAAACAGATGTAATATGACTTAAAGACAAACCATCTTTTATGGAATACTCAACAACCTGTGCATCATCAATTATTTGTGCAACAGATATATTGACGCAACTAAAAATTAAAAATGTGAGAAAACTTAGCTTTATTTTTTGAACTCTATTCATTAAGCACTTTATACAAATTCCTTGATTCAAATATTCCATTAATATAGATATTTTTTTTCTTGACACCACATTCTTTCTAAATTAATTTTAATTTTACCTAAAATTAAACATAATGGAATCAATTCTTTTGAATTTATAAAATATTATAATCTCAAATTCAAGTGTTAATTCTAACAAAATTCGTAATAAAATAAATCTTCTTCATCAAAATAATCAAATTTCAAATAAAAAATATTTCAAATTTAATGATTTATACTGATGCACTTTTAGTAATTGTATAGCAAGCTCACAACTCAAAATTTTAATCTTTTTGGCATAACTTGAATACACATTTTAAGTAGATAAAAAATGTTACTTTGGTTTAACATTTGGTTTAACTTTAATTATTTATTACCTTTGATCAGAGGATTTTTTCCAATCGCTACTGTATTGGTTGGTTTAGGCGATTCGGCGGGATCACCTTTTCTATTTTGATAGGGTGTTGTAGATTT
>DAOVUO010000473.1 GCA_030632545.1 Bacteroidales bacterium | reverse complement strand
GATTATGAAAAAGTTACTAATCGTTTAATTAACGAAGCCCATACTTCTACAACCGATTTTGTTCAAA
This sequence comes from Bacteroidales bacterium, assembly GCA_030632545.1. Classification (GTDB taxonomy): domain Bacteria; phylum Bacteroidota; class Bacteroidia; order Bacteroidales; family DYOH01; genus DYOH01. Next base: position 2,781 of record DAOVUO010000473.1, on the reverse strand, counting down.
CAATGGATTTAAAAGAGGTGCTAAAAAAGATTAAAGATATTGAACACACTATTTTAATAGGATTACAGGCATCTGAAGCCTTAAAATCTATGGGAATAATTCCTCTTGGTGTTAATGTTCAGGCAATTAAACCAACACCTGAGATGTCTCGAGCATTGGAGACTTCTACAAGGGAATTACTTCAAAAAGAAGCAGATAAAGCCATTTACGATAGACGAAATTTTGCTGTTGAACAAGAGAAAAATATCAAAGAAAGTGAAATGGATACTGAGATTGCCGTAGAGGAAAAGAAAAAGCAAATTTCGGAAAAAAAGCTAGAGCGAGATTTGATGATACAGGAAAACAAGCAACTTTTACGAGATAAACAATTGGCTGCGGATATTGATTTTGAGGATAAAAAGCAAAATTTAATTGCCCAAAAATCTCAAAACTTAAGGATTGAAGCAGATTCAAAATCTTATGTTTTAGAAAAATCTTTAGCTCCTTATAAAGAGTTTGAATGGAAGTCTTTATCCTTAATTTTACAAAAAAACACTTCTGCTGCTGATAATATTGCTGTAGCTTTTAGAGAATTAGCTGAAAATGCTGATAAAATTCAAAATCTAAATATTTCGCCCGAATTGTTGAATTCTTTAGTGCAATCGCAAGAGCAATCGTATAAGTAAAATTATATGGTAAAGCAAGAAAATGCTGTAATTATAAGAAGTAAAACTAGGCTTGAGCAACTTAAAGAGAGGTTTAATACTAAAGCTCAGGCCAAATTTTACATAAAAAAGCAAAAAGAGGCTTTTTTTGGTGAAAGTGAAGTTGAGGAAGAAGCACCAAATTTTAATATTTCATCTAGTAACACAAAAAAAAGGGCAAAATCAAAATCCTCAAAGCAGAAAACAGCCATAAATTCTACTGATTTTAGTGTTTATGATTCTGAGGATGATGAATATAATAGAGTCTTAGAAAAAGTTAAAAAAGAGCTAGTTAACGACTATCGAATTAAGGAAATTTATCAAGAAAACTTACCCTATAACATCTTTACTGAAAAGGATTTAGTTGTTGTGGTTGGACAGGATGGACTTGTTGCAAATACAGCTAAATATGTAGGAAATTTGCCAATTTTAGCCATTAATCCGCTTCCCGAAGTTTTTGATGGTGTATTACTTCCTTTTGATGAATTTTCGTTTACACAAGCATTGCAATCATTAGAAGAGCAACGACATGATGTTGAGTATATTACAATGGCAGAGGTTGTACTAAACGATGGGCAAAAACTTTTAGCTTTTAATGATTTTTTTGTTGGAATATCAAGTCATTCCTCTGCTAGATATAGGCTTATTTTCGACGGACAACAAGAGAACCAATCTTCAAGTGGAATTATAGTGTCAACAGGCGCTGGTTCAACTGGTTGGCTAAGTTCGCTTTTTAATATGGCAAGTGGAATTATACGGTATATTGACGGTAGTACCATGCTTAAGCGACCAGAAATTGATAGAACAGCCGAAAAACTTTATTTTATAGTTAGAGAGCCATTTATAAGCAAACATTCTCACGCAAATATTGTTATGGGCGAAATTTTACCTAATAAAGAATTGATAATTGAGTCGATGATGGCTGAAAATGGCATGATTTTTAGCGATGGTATTCAAAGCGATTTTTTAAGCTTTAACTCTGGGAGTATGGCTACTTTTCGTATTGCACAACAAAAAGCCCTTTTAATTAAGCCATAGCTTTTAGTTTCAATAGATTGTCAAACACTTGCGTAATTCTTTATAATTCAATTAATTAGCGCATTTTAAGATATTAGGAACAAATTATGGCAAAATTTACTGAACTATTAATTTTTGAAGCAGTTTAAATTCTATATTTTTATTTTTAAAAGATAGTAGGTTTATTGTTACTATTGAGCATTAGATTTTTACACGATTTTTTATGAAATATTTTTATACTTTATATATTTGGACAGTAGGTGTTTTTTTATTTATAGTAATTGCTTTTATTACAATATTAGCATTGCAATTTATTCGTCCACAAAAATATTCGCCTGTTTTTAAGTTGATGATGCGATTTTTGCTCAGAGTAATGTTTATTAGAGTAAAAATAACTGGAAAAGAAAGGCTTAAAAATAAAACGACCTATTTGTATATGCCCAATCATACTAGTTTTATTGATGCCATTTTGCTCACTGCATTTTTACCTGAATACACTATAGCTATTGAGGAAGAGCGTAATTTGCGTTATCCTATTTATGGTTGGTTGAGTAAGTGGCATGGTAATATTCCAATAAATAGAAGAAGTATAATTGGATCAAAAAAAAGCTTTGCAATTGCTGAAGAGAAACTTATAAATAACCAAAATTTGATTATTTTTCCTGAAGGTGGCCGAACGATAAACGGAAAGCTAAAGCCTTTCAAAAAATTGCTTTTTCGAACTGCAAATAGAGCTGGAAGGCCAATTATACCAGTTGGATTGAAAGGTGTATATGAAATGAGCAGAAAAGGCTCCATTTGGATACATCCAAAAAAAATTATGCTAAATTTTGGTGCAGAAATCAGTGCAGATGAAGTAAAAAACATGGGAATTGACGAACTAATGGATAAAACCAGAGTAAATTTACTAGACGCTTTGGAACTAGACGATTATTAAAATGTTGCTAATTTCTTCCAACTTTGGTCAAAGTTTCCGCTCTTTCCAACTTTGTCAAAGCTTTCTATCAAAAATCACAACCTAGTCTTAACATTCTTAGCTCTTTAACCCAACTTTGACAAAGTTTCATTGGACGCACAAGTT
>DAOVUO010000514.1 GCA_030632545.1 Bacteroidales bacterium | reverse complement strand
TTAGCGACAAAATTAAGTTTGTATGGTTTTCGCAAACAGTTGATTATGGACGTGGACTTGAGTTAATTATCCCCGCTCTGGCAAAATTCCATAATCATGTAGAGCTGCATATTATTGGAAAAATGAACCCACTATTTGAACAAGATGTGATTATTCCTAATAATAGTTTTATTAAATCACATAATGCCTTAAGTCAGAAAAAGCTGAATTTGATATTATCGGATTTTGATATAGGTTTGGCAATTGAAACTTCGAAAGAAGATAGTAATAGAGATATATGCCTCACTAATAAGATATTTGCCTATGCTCAAGCTGGATTGTTTATTCTGGCAACTGATACACAGGCTCAAAATCTGTTTATATCCAATCATAAGGATATTGGCCTTACAACTCGTTACGAACTTAACGACATGAGTAATAAAATTACAACAATAGTAGATAATATTAATCAAATTAGAACACTTAAAGCAAACCGATTTCAGTACGCAAAAAAAATGGCTTGGGAAGAAGAAAGTATAAAAGTAAAAGAAACTTGGACTACATTAATTAACAAAAATATTACTTATACTTCAACTTGAGAATTAGAGTAAAACTTGCAAAAACTAAACTTACAGAATTTGCTGCTATTAATGGACTATCTGAATTAATGATACCATAAGCCAACCATAAACTGATGCCTAGGGTCATTATCAAATACATATAAAGCGAAATATCTTTAGTCTGTTTAGTTTTATATGCTTTTATTGCTTGTGGAAGTAGTCCCACTGTGGTTAAAAAGGCGGCTGAGAATCCAATTATAGTTGTAATCATCACGTATAAATAAATTAGTTTGTTTTGTGTAATTAAAATGTGCCTGTAAATATATACTTTTAAGTCAATATTGTATTTAAAACTGAAATAATAAAACACCAATAAGCTTGAAAAATATACTGATTATATACCCACACTGGCCACCATCAAATTTGGCTGGAGTACATAGAGCAAGGTTAATAGCTAATTATTTATCTGATTTTGAATGGCATCCAATTGTACTAACTGTAGAATACCCGTTTTACGAAGAGGCTCTTGACTGGGATATATTAAAAACAGTTTCGCCAGCTATTGAAGTCCATTATACAAAAGCATTAAAGATTGGAAAGCCCCGAATTATTGGCGACATTGGAATACGAGCATATAAACAACTTAAAATAAGAGCACTTGAACTAATTAAAGCTAAGAGTATTGACTTTATATGGATTCCAATTCCATCATTTTACATGGCTATTTTAGGCCGACAGTTATACGAAAAAACTAATATTCCATACGGTATCGACTATATTGACCCGTGGGTGCGTGATATTAGCAACCGCAAAAACTGGCGTTCCATAGGCAGTTTGTTCTTGGCTAAACTACTTGAACCTTATGCAGTGAAAAAGGCTGCGCTTATTTCGGGAGTTTCGAAAGAGTATTATTTACCTGTGCTTGAGCGAAATTTTAAGCATAAAAAGCCTACGGATGTGGCTATGCCTTACGGTTTTGATCCAAACGACCACAAAATAGTATTAAAAAATTTGACTTACCCTTGGGATACGATTAAGAATGTGGAAGCCATTGTTTATGCTGGAGCTTTTTTGCCTAATTCGGCTTACTTTTTAAAACTTTTATTTACACATATAGCTAAACTGATTAAAAATAAGAAGTGGAATATAAACACACATTTATTTTTTTTAGGTACAGGTAATTATCAGCATAAGTCAATTAGCGAATTTGCAGAAGAATTTGAGATAAGCGAATACATACATGAAATTAGAGAGCGCTTTGCCTTTTTAAATATTCTCAATTTTTTGTCTGAAGCAAAAGGAGTTCTTGTGCTAGGAAGTACAGAAAAACATTATACAGCTTCAAAAATATATCAATCAATATTAAGTAAACGCCCTGTTTTTGCTGTTTTTCATACAGATAGTAGTGCATGCCAAGTAATGCAGGAGTGCAATGCAGATGATTATCTTTGCGAATACAGCGAAACAAGTAATGAAAGTGAACTAAGTACACAAATAGAAACTAAATGGCTAGCATTTTTATTGGAGGAAAACAATTGGATGCCTAACTATAATGCTTTAGATAAATATTCGGCAAAACAATCGGCAAAAGTTTTAGTTGATGGAATGGAACAGGCTCTATATGATTTATAGTGGGTAGATTTTAAAACAATAAGCTGAGTTCTACATAATGATTATTTTATTTTTCAATAATCACTGAAACTACATGGCTATGAATTGTTTATTAAAATAATGCATCTTTTTTATGAAATTACAGCACAAAACGAATCATTAATTAGAGCAACTTGCAAAACATTATTTTTTTTAACTGAAAGTAATAGTTTTTTGTAAGTTTGCCATACCTAAAAACCATGAAATAATGCGTGCTAAATTATTTATTATTAGTTTTTTTCTTTTATTT
>DAOVUO010000137.1 GCA_030632545.1 Bacteroidales bacterium | reverse complement strand
TAGATTTTTATGCAGATGAATTAATTAATAAATTTCCTTATTGGAACGTTTTTAAGCCTGCAATGGAGGCTAAAGCTAACAAAAAAATAAGCAAGGAAAAAGAAGAAACACTTTTTGATATTTTTTCTAAAATAAGGACAAGTTATCACACTAGAATTATTCTTGAAAAATGGATTAAAATTGGTTTTATTGACAGTTATATTGAAGATATTAATCTAGGGGTATTTGTTTGTTTGTTTACTAAAAAAGAAATACTTTTTTATAAAAAAGAAATCAAAATTTATTTCTCGAACTATTTCTCAGAGGAATTTATTAATAGGGTGCTACCAAAGCTAGATGATAGTATGCCAGAGCTTTGGGCGCAATTCACAAACCTATTATACAGAGAAATTCAGCATTATACCGATGAAATGAGTTATGAAATGGTGCGTTTTTTGCAGATTCAACTAGGAGAACAAGAAAAAAAATCGTACAGAAATTTAAGAGCAACAAACTATTTAAGAGCATTTCCTTTTCGGAAACAGAGTAATCCTGATTTCAACGGAAATTTGTTGGAAACTACATCAAATCTTACACGCAGAAGTTTTGATACGGTAAAAGAATATGTTTCTCAAATTGGATATAAAAAATCACAATGGTTTGATTTATTGCTAAGTTCAAAAGAACTTTTAGTTAAAAAACCAGACTATTGGATACTAAATTTTTTATATGGTTTAGCTGCTACAGTTGTTTTTGAGAAAGAAACTCAAGGTTTTGAAGCAGGTCTTGACCAAATTGCTCAAGCATTTACTCAATTACGAATTTCGCAACGACAAAATTCTAAGGATTTTGCCGAAAAACAGGATTTCATATTCTCAAAATTGGAAAATCAAAATAAAGAACTTAGAGATCAAGTAGAACCAGTTGTTGAACTTGCGATGCATGGACATTGGCTACAACAATTTAATCAAAAATTTTTATCAGGCTATGAAGGAACGAATTAATACAGAACTACTGAATTTGCAAGATGAGCTACAAAAACTCGGACAAGCAGTTACGCACATAAATAGAGCCGAAGAAATTTCTACTACTGTTGTAGAAGGTGTTAAGCAAATTCAGGGGCAATATCAGGAACATTTAAATCAATTAGCTGATTTGTTTAAAGAAACGCTTGAAAAATATAAAGCGGAATCTGATGAAAAAGTGAATGAATTGCAAGAATTATCGCAAAAACAAATCAGCGAGGCACAAACTGTGCTCAAAGATTTGCAGCAAAAAAGCAATTCAATTCAGGAAAATGCTGACGAAACTTTAAAAAAAGCAGCAGAGGAATACGACCGTTTTCTTGACCAAAATTTTTTGCACACAAAGCATCAAATGGAAAAAGTTTCGGAGGCTTATCAAAGTCGTATTGATGAAGAAACTGAAGTATTAGCTGAATTTACCCGTTTAACTCAAAAAACGGAGCAAGTAAACCAAAAATTCATCGAGAAACAGCTAAAAGAAAGTGCCGATAAGGTTAATAATCTTACTTCGTCTCACCAAACAAATGTAGACGAAATGAATAAGCTTTTGACTCAATACGAAGATTTGGGTAAAGCTACTGCGGTTTTATACACTAAAATTAATGAAATAAATTTCCCTAAACATCTTACTAATATAGGTAGTCAAGTAGACAATCTTAATAAAAACTTAGCTACTTATTCAGACAGAATTATCGCCATAGAAAAGCAATTTGACAACAATTCTAAGGACATTAATAATATAAAATATTTGCTTATTATAGTATTAATTTTTATTGTGGCTCTTGCTTTTGATGTGGCTAAAGGATATTTAACTTAATAATGCTCGTTATTGTATATAATACTGCCCCGATGTTCGGGGCAGGTAGTTAAGTTTTAAGTTAAAATGCTGAATATTTAGCAGTTATACTTGATGGATTTATTTGTGCAAATAATTATCATTCAATATCTTACGGATATTTAATTGCCTGCCCTGAACATCGGGAAACCATTGTGTATATTTATCAATTATCAGTTATCAATTACCAATTACCATTTGATTTATTATTGAGTCAATCCAGTAACCAGTAACTATGCCTAACCAGTAACCAGTAACCAGTCAATCCAGCATCCAGTAACCAATCACCATAATAAATATAAAATTCTAATCCTCAGTATCTTACTTTATCTAATAATCGCTATCTACGCCTGTAATAATTGCTACACAAGCTCTACTCATTCCAATTTTAGCATCTGGAACTTTTACCGAAATAATTAAATTTTCACTTTCTTGGGGTATAAATTCCCAAATAGAAGTATAAGCATCTGCCTTATTATTATAAATAACTATCTTATTCGAATTTATAACTTTAAAATTTACATACTCAAATGTTTTTGAATCTGCAATTACAACAATTCGGTATTTTCTTCCTTTAAAAAATGGCTTAACAACATCAATATGCTCACCCGATTCTAGTACAATTGAATTCAAATAACCATCGTGCTGATAAACTTCTGTATTAAGTAGAGTAAGACCAATTTTTTCGGCAAAATCTACACATTGTGCTTTTACGCTCGTAAAAATCCCCAAACTTAAACTGATAATAAATACTATTAATAATTTTTTCATAATTAACCGTTTTAGTTAGTAAATTGATTTCTAAGACCTTGCACTAATTCGGCTAAAGACCTAAATTCCGCTATTGTAAGTTCACTTATTTCGCCACCATCTTTTAAATCATCTGAAAGCATTTTATTATAAGTCAAATATTTTTCATTTAATTTTTTAAATCCATCTCTATAAATAATAATATTGGGCTCTTTTAAATTACTTTCAATAATTTGCAATATAATATCCATTGATAAACGCTGCTCTGCAATTTTATCCATTATATCTACCGAAAACTCCATTTTTTCGGCTAATTGAGTCGCTATAAATAAACCTTCTGTCCAGCCACCAATTGCCATAAGCAAAGCTAAATCTCCTTTCCCATTATCATTAAAATATGCTTCTGAGCGTCTATAAACAAGAGTAATTATGCCCATAAGTGAATCTTTATTCTCAAAATTTCGTGCCAACCATTGTATAGTATCTTGTCCAAGAACCCCAACAATTCCAAGCTTTTTTGCAAGTTTTTTTGAATTGGCCAGATAATTTATAGCAATTTGGTCTTGGCCTGAAAGAGATGCAAAACTAAAATCGGTACTATAAATACCAAGATTCAAGGCTTGTTTGGCTGATGATTCATATAAGTCAATATTTCCAACCTTATTAAGAGTTTCTAAATTAAACTCAACAGATGAATTTGCTAAAAGTAAATCTGCCACATCTGGTGGCGAAGGAAGATTATAGAAAATTTTAGTAGCTTGTTCAAAATTATTTTCTAAATCAACAGTGTCAATATTATTCTGAACTACCTGATTATTTGACTCAGAATTACATGCCATAAAGGCAATTAAAACGATAGCTAAAAATAGAATATACTTTTTTTTGTTTCTCATATATGATAATTTATAATTTATATTAATCTGTTTTGTTCATTTTTTTGTTTTCGGAAAAGCCATTCTTATAATTTAAAATAACTAGCAAGGCTTTAATAATTATACTATTTCCAAAATTTTCTCGGTGCAAGTGTAAAACAAGCAATAAATATTCACCTGCACTATGTTTATTATCAATAATAAGACAATGTACTTCTTTTCGAATTATATTAAGAAAAAATTTTTTTTATTGTAAAAATCTGTTTTTCAAAATACATATTACGAAAAAAAAGCCAAAAGAAAACAATACAATAGATTAAAACATTATCTTTATAATCAAATACAAATTTTGAACCGATTTTTTTTAATACTATTTATCATTCCTCTTGCATTTAACGCAAAAGGGCAGCATTTTGTTTCAATACAAATTGCCCCTTTAACGTTTTTAAGTGCTGGCGATAGTGTGTTTAATCTATCAAATTTCATTAAACCAGACCCTAGCACAAGATTAAACTATAAATTAATTGACAAAAACTCTGGTTTTGGTGCACAAGCAAGTGCTATTGCAAGCTATAAAAATGAAACAATTATTTTTGGTGCGCAATTTTCAATTAAAAAACAATTATTTACTCAATTTCGCCATAGCGTATATATTGGACTTGGCCCTTCTGTATATTCTGAATATCAATTAAATGCTATAAATCAAAATATGAAATACGAGATAAGTTGGATATGTCCAAATATTTCCTATTTTTACAGTTCAAAGAAAAAAAGGAACAAAAAGCAATGGGCTTTATCAGTTAGTCTTTCACAAAATTATAAACAAGGCTATGGCCTATATTTTGGATTCGAAAAATATTTAGCAGATTGGAAAAGAAAATCTGATTGCAATTGCCCTCAATTCAAATAAATAATTTTGATTGACTAATTATTGATTATATATAAATGACAACAAATAAAACAAATAGTATAATAAGTATTAAAATACATCCATAAATTCGCAAACATAGTTACAAGAGCATCTCATTCAGCATATCAGCCCTGAGAGGATTCACTTAATTAAGTGAATCGAAATCAGAACTAATTAACTGTTTGTAAGCACAATCCTGTTAGGGCTTGCGGATATAAGAAAGTACATAACAAATCTCAAACATAGACTTAAATTTTAAACAGATGAAGCTAACTCGGATTTTTGACATTTTAGAACATTATTCTACTGAATTCCCAAACAAACCTGCCTTGGGATATAAATCTAACAAAGAATGGAAAACATTCTCAATTAATGAGTATGTTAATTATGCAAATTTGCTAAGTTATGGCCTATTAGAATTAGGACTTAAATCAGGTGATAAAATTGCAACAATTACGGGTAACCGTCCAGAATGGAATTTTTTTGATATGGGTGTTATGCAAGCAGGAATGGTTCATGTGCCTATATACACCACGCTTAGCGATAACGACTTTAAATATGTATTGGAGCATTGCGATGCAAAAATTCTTGTAATTGGCGATAAACTTTTATACAATAAACTAAAGCCAATTGCAGATAAAATTCCAGCAATAGAGCAAGTATATTCAATTAGTGAAGTGGAAGGTGCAAATTCATGGAAAGTATTAAGCGAACTTGGCAAAAAAAATGAAGAAAAGCACAAAGCTAAGCTTGTTGAAATTAAAGAAAATATCAAAGAAGATGATTTAGCTTCAATTATTTATACTTCAGGTACTACTGGACTGTCAAAAGGTGTAATGCTTTCGCACAAAAACCTTACATCAAATGCAAGTAATGCAGCTAAAAGACAACATTTAACAGAAAAACACAAAGTAATTAGCTTTTTACCTTTATCGCATGTTTACGAACGTATTGCTAATTACCAGTTTCAGATAAAAGGTGCAACAATTTATTATGCCGAAAATGTAGGTAAAGTAGTTGTTAACATAAATGAGTTACAAGTACATGGTTTTGCAACTGTACCTCGACTATTAGAAGCAGTGTACGATAAAATTATGCAAAAAGCATATAAACTAACTGGTATTAAAAAAACAATTTTCTTTTGGGCTTTAAGTCTAGCCGAACAGTATGATGCTGATGATAATAATTCAGCTATTTATAATGCAAAACTAAAAGTTGCAGACAAACTTGTATTTACAAAATGGCGTGATGCTTTAAGCCAAAATCTTACGTTTATTGGTAGTGGAGGTTCAGCTCTTCATGAGCGTTTAGGACGAATTTTTTGTGCGGCTGGTATGCCAATTTATGAGGGTTACGGACTTACAGAAACATCGCCAATTATTTCTGTAAATTACCAGAAAAAAGGCGGCCGACGAATAGGATCTGTGGGAACACCATTTGACGACATTGAGCTTAAAGTTGCTGAAGATGGAGAATTGCTTTGTAAAGGACCAAATCTGATGCTAGGTTATTACAAAGATGAAGAAAAAACAAAAGAAGTTATTGACCCTGAGGGCTGGTTTCATACAGGTGATATTGCTCGATTGGAAGAAGGTAATTTCGTTAGAATTACAGACAGAAAAAAAGAAATTTTTAAAATGTCGAATGGTAAGTATATTGCCCCTCAGGTGATTGAGAACTTATTCAAGCAATCGCAATTTATAGGACAAGTAATGATTGTAGGCGAAAACGAAAAATTTGCATCAGCAATTATTTCACCTAATTTTGAAGTATTAAAGGAATGGGCTAAAACAAATAAAATTACTTTTAAAAATATTAAAGAATTGATTGAAAATAGCACTGTTATAGAGGCAGTTCAACGAGATATTAAAAAAATGAACGCAAGTTTGGCTAGTTTTGAACAAATTAAAAAATTTAAACTCGTAGCAGACGAATGGACGCCTTTTAGTGGAGAGCTTTCCCCAACTTTAAAGCTCAAACGTAAGGTTATAGTAAACAAATATAAAAGTTTAATTGATTCTATTTATCAAAAAATAAATCCATCGCCAAACCTAAAAACTGAAACTAAGTAATAAAAAAATGCTGTCTTAATCGGGCAGCATTTTTTATTTAAACAAAAAATGATATTTGAGGTGCAAAATCTAATAGATTCTTTTTTCAAAATATACAAATATTAAGTAGTATTGCATTAATTGATTATCAAACTAAGGGATTGTTCCGAAATAACTTGACGCTTTCAACTTGTTCTTTTGCCTTTTAACTTCCTTGAAAATTCTTTAAATAGCTCGCTATTCGCAGATTTTTCAACTTGTTAAAAAACAAAATAACTTGGTTTAAAACTGTCAATTTATT
>DAOVUO010000072.1 GCA_030632545.1 Bacteroidales bacterium | reverse complement strand
GCCTTTTGAGCAAGAAGATTTTAAAACTTCATCGGGCGGTCTTTTATGTTTTTTACCTTCAGAACTGGTGACCTATCATAATTTGCATTTTTTTTATGAAAATAACAAATTCATACCCCACCGTAAGTAATAATTTTAATAAGTGCAAATCTGACTATAAAGGGTTTATGAAATATAAAATACGAAAATAGCGACTCTTTTACGGTGCTGCGTAATTTGATTTAACGACAATTCTACATTACGAGTAAACTGTTGCAACTAATTGATTATCAAATATTGGGTCAGGAGTTATGAATATGTGCTGAACTATTCAAGCGAGGAATCTACTTTTTTAACAAATAAACCAGATTATAATTTTTTAACAAGTAGTGCATTAAGTGCCTCATAATAATATTTAAGGTACTTTGAAAAATCACTAAAAGCAGCAAGCTCAATAAGAGCAACAGTTTCATCATCTTTTACTATAGGTAATAAGGCAAAATATTTAGGCGAAGAACTGCCTAATCCCGATAAAACAGTAATATAATTATCAGGTACATTATTTACATAGAGCATATTTTTATCTGCTGCTACCTGCCCTGGCAAGCCTTCACTTAACTTAAATCTAGGCTCTTTATCCATTATATAATAAGCATATTTCGCAATTAGAACAAAATCATCTTTTTCAGATTTTTCATAAGCTATTGCTTGCACAATATTAAATTCTTTTGCCCATAATTGTAGAATTTTAGTAAAAAGCTCAGTTTTATCACTAATAGGACTTAATACTTTATTAATCTTAGCAATTTCTTGTTCTACCTTTTCAAGATTTAATTCGACCTTTTCCTCAAATTCTTCCTCAATAATTTCTGGAATTTTCACATCAACAACTACTTTATTATTATCCTGTAAACCAAAAAAAAGCAAAATAAAAAAAGAGGATATTATTGCCACTAATAATATTAGAAACATATAATTAAGCAATAACGAAGGAGGACTAATTTCGCTGACATTATTTGTTTCTAAAAAATAGCTAATGTCGTTTAGTTTCAATAATTGCAAAAATGCAATTAAAATGCCTAAAACAGTTAGGACTAAAACATATATTCTAATCTTTTTTAATTCCATCTTCAATTATAACTTTAGCAAATACGAAATAATTTCATCTGATGTATAAACATAATCAATTTCTGTAGCGTTTATAGCCGCTTCAGGCATTGTTCTAACCTGACATTCTTCAAGGGACTGCGCAATTGTTATGCCACCTTCTTTATGTACATCTGCAATTCCATTTGCACCATCTCTATTCGCTCCCGAAAGAATAATTCCAACTACTTTAGTTTTATAATTAAAAGCTGCTGAACTAAAAGTTAAATCAATAGCTGGCCTAGAATGGTTTACTGCTGGCTCTGTAGATAATGATATAATATTTCCCAACTCTAAATACATGTGATAATTAGCTGGTGCTAAGTATATATTTCCTGATTTTATATGTACTTTATCTTCAGGCTCAATAACGTTTAAATTGGATTTTATTGTTAAAGCTTCTATAAAGCCTGTACGTACATGCTTTAAGCGATGCAAACACAAAAAAATTGGATACGGAAATTTTTTTGGTAATTCTGAAAGTATCTTAGTTATTATCTGAAAGCTACCTGCAGAACCTCCTATAACAATTATTTTATCGTTCATCGGTTAACCTTTCTAAATATTTTTTCAAATTTATTGTGCTCATCAATATCTAAATCTATCAAACTATTACGCACATTTTCCTTTGCACCCAAGATTAAAAAAGAGCCAACAATCAAATTACTCGTTATATTTTTAAGTACTTTATGCTGAAAATTATTCGAATAATAAATTGCTTTATTTCTAAATATTGTAAGTTTTAAACCATTTACTTGTATCGGATTCCATACTGAATGTTGCTTAAAAGTAACATTTTGGTAAAATTTGTTATGAAGTAAAATTTTACTGTCTATAAAATCAAAATATTTCCCAAAATCATTCTGCCCATTATAGCGTTTATAATTGGTTTCGTTGTTTTCATATCCTTTACTACGAACAACTCCAGTCTTTAGTTTTTTCAAACAAAATTTACTACTCGAAGTAACTAGTACTCTTACGTCATTAATTAAATCATTTTCGTACAACATAATCAAAAAAGAAAACAATTCCTCGCCAGAACTAGCCTCTGGAAACCAGACAGTTGCATTATGCCTGTTTTTTAGGCTAACCAAAATATTGTCTCTCAAATATTCCCACATAGTAGGGTCTCGAAACATTTCATTTTCAGGAACAAGCAATTCTTCTCTTAAATTGTCCTCAATCTGCTCACAAGTATGAATATAACGTAAAAAATCATCTATATTACGAAAATTATTTCTCGTAATATATGACTCTAACTGCCTCTTTAAAAAATAAAATGAATAATCTGAAAATTCAAATTGAAATTTATTTTTAAGTGCAAAATTTATTTTCCTAATTTCTGTTACGCCTAGTTTCAATATTTATTTTTTTATATAATAAATTCCCTTTTTTATATATTTTGAAGCAATAGGGCCTAACATACTTTCGTGTACACCAAGCACTAAACTACCTTTATTAAACAACAAACTATGGAAAAAATCAATTGTTTTATTCTGCAATTCGTAATTAAAATATATCAAAACATTACGACAGAGTATAAGGTCAAATTTAGTATAAAAAACATTGTTTTGTGCTACTAAATTTTGTTTTCTAAAAAGTGGTTTTTGTCTCAAAAATGATTTTGCCTTCATCCTATCTTTTGATTTATCAACATCAAAATACTTTTCAAAAGGAACATCCTTAAATTCATCAAAATTATACGGATTTTTTTTAATAACCTGATTATAATTTTCTAGGTAATCTAGGTTAAAACGGTATTTATATTCACCACTTCTTGCAACTTCAAGTACATCCTCGTTAATATCTGAAGCATAAATATTCGCCTTTTCAAGCAAATCCATTTCATTTAACAAAATCATTAACGAATACACTTCTTGTCCCGTAGAACATCCTGCATGCCAAATGTTTATGCTATCCTGCTCTGAGTATCGAGGTAGTACTCGGAATTTTAATGTATGCCAAATTTTAGGATCACGAAATAGTTCTGTAGTATTTACAGTAATATCTTTCATGCTTTGCTCAAGAAATTCTTTATCACTTCTTAAACGATTAATATAACTTGGAATATCTAGTTTATAATCTATCAGAATTTTCTCTACACGTCTTGTAAACGATTTTTCCGAATAATCATCAAACTGATAAGTAGAATAGCGCTTATACGCTAATATTATCTTTTGTACATCTTCGGGCGTTATGAGCATACTTTAATTTTAAATTGATTACCAAAGATATGAATTAAAATTTAATAAATATTAAATTTATTTTGAATTTCAGTTGGAATAATACTTAACCTCTCATTTCCCCCTAGTCCAAGCTCTCTTAAATTAACCATTTTAACAAATTCAACAGGAATTTCCTCTATTTTGTTGTTATATAAATTTAACTCAACCAAACCAGATAATTGACTCATTTCTTTTGGTAAAACAATTAATTGATTATCTGACAAATCGAAATAATTCAAAACAATCAAGTTTCCAATTTCCTTTGGTAAATTCTTTAATCTATTATCCGACAAATACAGATTTTCCAGAACTTTTAATTTTCCAATTTCTACGGGTAATTTCGAAATATGATTTTTTGACAAACTTAATACCTTAAGCTTAGTTAACTTAGCTATGGTTTTTGGCAATGACTTCAATCTATTATCATCAATATAAAATTCAACTAAATTATGCAAATCACCAATTGATTCAGGTAATTCATTTATTTGATTATGTGCTAAAATAAGCTCTTGCATATTAGATAAACGCCCAATTTCTTTAGGTAATTCTGTTAAATTATTATACGAAACATCTAAACTCAGTAAATTTTTTAATTTACTAATTTCAGTAGGTAATTTTTTAATTTGATTTTCGGTAAGAAACAAACTTGTAAGATTAACAAGCTCTCCAATTTCCTTTGGCAATACAGTTAAATCATTGCCATGTACACTCAATATTTTTAAATTACGGAGCTTCCCAATCTCTTTTGGCAACTTTGTTAATTTATTTTCATCAAGAAAAAGTTCTTCTAAATTAACCAAATTCCCAATTTCAGCAGGTAATTTGGTTAACTGATTTTCATATAAATAAAGTTTACGGAGGTTTATAAGTTTTCCAATTTCTTTTGGCAATTCGGTAATATTAGCTGTAAACAAGTCTAAGGTATAAACTTGATTGGCATTAGCAAGGGCAGCAGATAAAGATTCGTATACTTTTGTAGGCTGAGAGCTTGTAATTCTAACTGATAATACAATATATACAAGCAATATAAGGGTTTTCCCGTATCCTGTTTTCATATTCAAACATATAGTTTGAAGCAAATTTACAAATTATTGCTTGGATTTTTCTCTATTTGAGCAAAGATTGTTGAATTTTATCTTGATATTCTGTTTTCCCTCTAATAAAGAGCCACTTTTGATAGCTCCAAAGGAAGTACACCAACATTAGTATTTCCAAGACCTAAGCTTTCCAGATTTTTTAATGCCCCCATTTCTGCTGGAAGTTCTGTAAGCTTACTATTATTCCAAAGGTTTATTTCCTGAATATTAGCTAGATTGCCAAATTCTCCAGGCAAGCTAGCCAATTTGTTATTAGATAAGTCTAGGTATTTTAAATTAATTAATGAACCAATACTTTTACTTACGGAAGAAATTTGATTTTCGGACAAATATAAATACTCCAAATTTTTAAATCCAGATATATCATTGGGTAAACTAGTTAATTTATTATTAGCGAAACTCAAAATTTTAAGACTCGAAGCTTTACTTAAGCCTTTTGGCAATTCGACAAAAGAATTTTTGTCTAAATAAAGCTCTTGCAAGCTTGATAAGTTGCCAATTTCTGCTGGAATATTAACTAATTTGTTATTTGCTAAAAATAAAACACGTAAAACTTTTAAGCCCCCAATTGAATTAGGTAGGCTATTAATTTGATTGAAGGATAAATCTAGTTCTTGTAAAGCACCTAAATTACCGATTTCTTTTGGTAATTTTTCTAATGAATTTTCAGAAACACTTAAACTTACAAGCGTTTTAAGTTTCCCAATTTCAACAGGAAGCGTTTTTAATTTATTTCCATATAAAGTAAGAATTTTTAAACTAACTAAATTGCCAATTTCTTTGGGCAAATAGGATAGTTGATTTTCATCTACGGACAATTCTTCCAAGTTTTGTAATTTTCCTATCTCTGGGGGTAAGGTAGTTAAACTATTTAGCTGTAAATACAAATGCTTTAGATTAATAAACTTACCAATACCAGCAGGCAAACTAGTTAAATCAGAGGCCACTAAATCTAAGGTAACAACCGATTCTGGACTTTGTAATGCTGTTTCAAAATCATCATAATACCCTGCTTGTGCATTTAACTTATTTACATTACCTACAAAAACAAATACTAAAAGGCTATATAAAATATATTTCATTGCGAATTTTTCTTCTGTTTTTTTATACGAAAAACGCTGCTTAATGTTTAGTTTATTACAAATACTGTGCAAGTATTTTTTATTTTGATGCTTCAATACGCTCAATTCTTTTAATTAACTGATTATAAAAAGTATCAAACTTTACTTTTATTATTCCAACTATTTCAAATGCTCCTAAATAATTTTGCTGTAATGTATCAAATATACAAAATTTCATTCCACCACTACTAATTTGCAAAAATAATTTATTTTTCACTTTCTCTTTGGGTTTTGCTTCATTTTTAATAATTAAAACATCTTCGGCTTCTATATTCCATTCCAAATCAGATAATTGCCTATCTACTTCTAATGCTAATAAATTAGTTTCATAAAATCCTGCAATTTGAATAAATGGAAGATTTTCTAAAAATGTTTTATCTCCATAATAATTAGGAAATATACGTAATTTTTGCTTATTCAAAAACCGAATACTTATACCTGCTGGCTTTAAACGATTAACTAGCTGATGACTTAGCCTAATTTTATCAATATGATAAATTTCATCAATTGTTAGTTCTTTTATAAGCAAATCGTCAATAGATATGCTAAAATGATTAGCAATTCCAATAATTGTGTCAATCTTTGCTTCAGATCGCTCCTCTTCGTAAGCACTAATATTCCCTCTATTAAGCTCAAACAAATTAGCAAATTCTGCCTGACTAAGTTTCTTAAGTGTTCTTATTTTTCGTATGTTTTTTCCAAAATTCGACATGCTAATAAAATTTGCAATTGATAAATTATTTTGCTATATTGGACTCATAAAATCAACTTAAAAATAGTATAATTATGAGTATTTTCAAACGTTTATTTACAATTGCAGAATCAGAGGCCAATTCGTTGGTAGATAATTTAGAGAATCCAATCAAAGGAACTGAGCAAGGAATTCGCGAATTAAAAGTAGATTTAGACAATAGTATTAAAGCTTTAGCAGAAGTGAAAGCCTTATCTATTAAATCAAAAAGAGAGGCAGAACAAGACAAAAATAATGCATCTGATTATGAAAAAAAAGCAATGGCATTATTAGCAAAAGCACAATCTGGCGTGCTAAACTCAGATGAAGCAGATAATTTAGCATCATCTGCTATAAAACAACGGAACAAAAAGCAAACTGAGTTTAACCAAGAAATGGTAAATTATGCAAAACTTGAAAACGATGTACAAAAATTAGAAAATCAAGTAAATGAATTAAAACGTACAATTACAAAATGGGAAAATGAATTAAAAATGCTAAGAGCTAGAACAAAAGTAAATAGTTCTCAGAAAAAATTAAATAAGCAAATGACTCAAATTGATAGTTCAGGAACAATTTCGATGTTAGAGCGTATGAAAGAGAAAGTGGCTCAAGATGAGGCTCTAGCTGATGCTTATGGCGATATTGCTGATATAGATATAGAAGTGGAGCATAAAATTAAGCAAGCCTTAGACAGTAAAGAACAAGATGTAAACAAAGATTTAGAACTTCTAAAGAAAAAATTAAATAAATAATCAACTGAAAGTGATTGCTTACGAGAAATTGGTTGATTTTATACTAAATTCCAATTACTTATAACCAATCACTATTTATATTTATGAGCCCAAAGTAGCTACCATAACAGCTTTAATTGTGTGCAATCTGTTTTCAGCCTCATCAAAAACAACTGAAGCGTCTGATTCAAAAACATCTTCGGTAACCTCTAGTCCATCAAGGCCAAACTTCTGGAAAATTTCCTCGCCAACTTTTGTTTCTCTATTGTGAAAAGCAGGTAAACAATGCAAAAATTTAGTTTTTGAATTGCCTGTTAATTTCATTGTTTTAGCATTAATTTGATAAGGTTTTAGCATATTAATTCGCTCCTCCCAAACGCTATCAGCCTCACCCATAGAAACCCATACATCAGTATACAAAAAATCAGTATCCTTTACACCCACAGCAACATCAGATGTTAAAGTGATTTTTGCACCTGTTTCGGCAGCAATTTCCTTTGCTTGGCTAAGCAAATCATCTGCAGGAAAAAGGCTCTCTGGTGCAATCATTCTTACATCCATACCCAATTTTACTGCACCAATTAATAAAGAATTACCCATATTATTTCGGGCATCACCTAAATAAGCAAACTTAACTTCATGCAGAGGCTTATCAGAATGCTCCATCATTGTTAAAAAATCAGCCAAAATTTGAGTCGGATGAAACTCATTTGTTAAACCATTCCATACAGGAACGCCAGCAAATTCGGCCAGTTCTTCCACTATTTTTTGTCCAAAACCACGGTACTCTATACCATCGTACATACGTCCAAGTACACGAGCTGTATCCTTCATCGATTCTTTATTTCCAATTTGCGAACCAGATGGTCCTAAATAAGTAACATTTGCCCCTTGATCGTGTGCTGCCACTTCAAAGGCACAACGTGTACGAGTAGATGATTTTTCGAAAATTAAGGCTATATTTTTCCCTTTCAGTTTTGGCTGTTCTGTTCCAGCATATTTTGCTGCTTTTAATTCTTTTGATAAATTTAGTAAAAACTTTAATTCCTCAGGACTAAAGTCTAAAAGCTTTACAAAACTACGATTTCTTAAATTAAAGGCCATTTTTTATAGTTTAAATGTGTAACAATTTTTGTAACAAAAGTAGCAATTTTAAGTAATTTTTCAAAGATGGCTAGTATAACAAATATATTCTCTTTTATCAAACATCAATGCATCCTTCTTAGTAACAGCATGCTACTAGCGACATTAATCCAAAAATAGAATTAGGTATTTCTAAGCGGTATTTGTCTTTTATTTCGATTCTAAATGTTAATTTCATACTTTTACTTTTCGAACTTAGGGATTGTTCCGAAATAACTTGACGCTTTCAACTTGTTCTTTTGCCTTTTAACTTCCTTGAAAATTCTTTAAATAGCTCGCTATTCGCAGTTTTTTCAACTTGTTAAAAAACAAAATAACTTGATTTAAAACTACCAATTTATTCCATCACAATCCCTTAATAACGACTGATAATCAAATTTTTCTGACAGTCACGCTGTAAATTACTTTCACCAATAAGCTATATTCTACATTTAGCATTGTTTACTAGCATATTCACAGCATGACTAATTACTAAAAAGATTATATTTGTATTTTAATCAAGAAAAGATGTCATTATTTCAAAAATCAGTAACAAATAAATATCTCAAAAACCTTGACAACAAAAAGGTAGATAAGGCTTTTGAGAATTTTCAAAAATTCTACGGTGATAAATTGAGATTGGCAAATATAATGCAACTCAAAGAAGAAAATTACCAAGAAGGATTTTTACGTGAGATTTTTGTTGAAACTTTGGGATATATTATAAATCCTGATGAAAATTACAATCTGACAACAGAATTTAAAAACCAAAAGGATGCACGAAAAGCAGATGGTGCAATTCTGAAATATACAACAAGGGGACATGTCCCCTT
>DAOVUO010000030.1 GCA_030632545.1 Bacteroidales bacterium | reverse complement strand
CTTGACGCTTTCAACTTGTTCTTTTGCCTTTTAACTTCCTTGAAAATTCTTTAAATAGCTCGCTATTCGCAGATTTTTCAACTTGTTAAAAAACAAAATAACTTGGTTTAAAACTGTCAATTTATTCCATCACAATCCCTAAAATAAAGAAGATAGAATTTTTAAAATACGTTTTTGTGCAACTTTATTTTTTTCTGCAATTTTTAATAAAACAATTGGCTCAACTTCTTTTGCTAGTTTATAAATAGTATCGCTACCAATTTCAACTAAAGGATTAAACTGCAAACAACTCATATCGCCAATTATTACATTTTGCCAATTTTCCTTAACAATTTTCTTTTGCTCTTTGGGTAAATCTAAATCTTTAAGTTTTAATACTTTTACAGTATCATTTTTAAATTTTAAATATAGCTTACCGCTTGTATTATAAATTATTTTTTCTATTTCAGCTAACATGTTATTGTGTTTTTAAAGTTGGATTTAACAAATAGAAGCTTTCTATAAGCTCTTGTTTGCGCTCATTTAAGTATATTAAAATTATTTCAAAGATTAATTTATTATTCTTAAAAGATTGAAATGTTTCGTTGTTTTTTATATCACTTAAATAAAACTCTTGTTGTTCAATTTTGAATCTAAAATTGGAATTATCATTAAACGAAATGTGTACATGTGGTGGATTATGTTCATTTGAGAAAAATTTTAATTTTACAAAATAGCTTTTATAGGAAAAATGAATGTTTTTAATTAGGGCTGTTTTACTTATTTCATAAATATCTTCATTAAAATCATATACTTTATTTTTTAAATTAATTGTATAAATTTTAGTTTGTTTCATTTAGTTGTTGTTTTTACAAATATACGAAAAAGATATTAGCATTTTACTAATACTTAATTGTTAATGTGCATTTTACTCCACAAAACTTTTATTATTCATTAAAGAGAGCTGTAACTTCTTCCGCTGTTATTTCACGGTCATAAATGCTGACATTGTCGATTATTCCTCTAAAATGAATGTTATAGTTGGCATCGTAATAATAATCGTCATCAATTTTAAGATTATAAGTACTATTGATTATGTGATTTGGAATAACATTGTTTTGAATATCTATTGCTACATCAATATAAATTCTGCATCTATCATAATTTTTATAGGTAACAACAATGTCAATGGTTCGGTAAATTTTTATAAACTACTGAAATACATAGATTTACTAAATTCAGCTTGACTCACTATGGTGCTCATAACTAATGACATACAGTTTTGAAACAATAAATTTAGTAAATCTTAACGAAGTATTACAATGTGAGACCATGTATCAATTGCAAAATTATTTTTGAATGAGATTGTATGAGCAGTAACGCCTTCCGAACCTTCAAACACCCATCTATGTAGTTGGTTTTGAAAACAATAAGCCTATTCCCGGTGATTCGCAGAGCCTCTTAAATCGCTCATAATTGTAACCACAATATTTGTAGAGCCATTGTGTATATAATACCAAGTGTCGGCTTTTACCCAAAAAAAATTAAGTATTAAAACTCTTTTTTCAGTTATAGCTTGTGCTAGTATGTTTACTTATAGGTTTTTTAATGTATTGGCAGTATATGTTGAAATACTAATAGCATTACTATAATTTGTCTCTTCGTAAAAAAGCCCCATTTTATTTAATGTAAGGAAATAACTCTTCCGTTTATTATAATAATTCAGTTCTGATTTAAGAAACCATGCTTTTTTGCCTAATTTTTCAGCAATAAACCATTTTTCTAATAATCTTGATGCACGTCCGTTACCATCCTCAAAGGGGTGGATTTTGACAAATACTAAACTAAGCATAAATCCAAAATAAAATATATCTTTTATATCTAGATCTCTTTTTAAAAGAAGATCTAAATCATGCATTAGTTTATCGAATTCTTGTTTTACATCTTCTTTTTGAGCAGCTGTATAAAGAATGTTTCCATCTTCGTTGTAGATTAGTTCATCGTGAATTCTTATTTTTCCTTGTGCTGATTTTAATAATAAGTTTTTAGTTAATAATTTATGTGCTTTAAGTAGATTTTTTTTAGTTAAATTGTTGTTTTGTGCAAATATATAAGCATTATATAAATCGTTAGTTGCATTAATATATGAAGGTTTAAACTTTTTTTTATGTTTTAAATATTGGATTAAATCCTCTGAACTGGCAATTTCTCCTTCTATTTTGGCCGAACTTGCTACAGAGTTTGTATTAAAATAAAAAATATCTTTACTAAATTCGCCATATTCTATTTTCTCAAATGCAATTCTTAATTTAAAATTTATTTTTGTTTTGAAATCAGTTAAATGTTCTGTCGGTATTATTTTTAATGTGGACATAATTTCTTAGTTTATACAAATATACTAAATTAGTTCTATATCGTTTTTCTAAACGTTTATCCAACATCCATGCTTATTAACTGCGTGTTATTATAAGCAAAATTACTTAGGATTTTAATCGCAATTTCATATCCAAAAATTTTTTATGGATTTAAGCGTTTTGAGCCAAATTTGCAAATTACAATTCATGGTAATACAAAAGGCACAAGTGGAATATTTGAAATTCCTATAAATGGGCAAGACGTAAATCAGGATAAACTTGTTTTTTTTTCAATATCGTTTTCAAATTGCTTTAAAAAAATTAGTTTTTTCATAATGTAACTTTACATACTTTTTGTGCTCTGTTTATACTTTTCATAAGCGGTGTCAAGTCAATATATTTAAGCTTTTCGTTATTTAAATTTTTGTTTCTCACTCATTAAAAAATGGCATCACATACAATAATCATACTTAAAGTTTTATACTTTAGGGAAAAAATATAATTACGATAATGGAAAAAGTTTGGGCTGAATCAAAAAAGTTTACAATCACTTCGGAATACGAAACGGTTTTTTTAAAGTCGAACTCAAAAGATTATAACTCACAAGAGATTGGTTCTTTTATCGGCGATCCTCAGCATATTTATCTTACAAAATGCGAAAAATTTGTAATTATGGCTGGTTTGGAGATGGTAATTTACAAACTTCAAAAAAAGACTAATACTTATGAGCGGAAAGCAAAAACATCTGAAAACCACTATAAAGTGTTCGAAAATTTTTGGGTAAATGGTATTTATCAGCCAGAATACTATAAAAATTGGAAATATTATTTTCATTTTGAAAAAGGAGATGGTATATACAGAATGGACTTACGTACATATAAATACGAGTTGGTTTCAAAATCAATAGTGAAATGAAAATCTTTTAAAATGAAAATTTTAGCCAGATTAAATAATATAAAGATTACCGAAAGTAATGGACGTATTTTTTTAGTTACTTTCGGAAAAAGTTTACCTGTTACTGAGATTGGTGGTTATGAAAAAGGAATGCAGGTAATTATTACTCCTAATTACATTGTTTTAGGAAAAAAAGCTTTGTTTGTTGTTGATTTAAAAAAATTGCTTAATGATGAAACGGAGAATTTTGAGAAAGCATTTTTTGTTGACAAGGATAATGCTTGGACTATACATGGTTTATACCTAAGTGATGGTTATAATGTAGATGATACTGATTATATAAAAATTGATGCTGAGAATAATGAGGGGCATTTTTTGTTTGAGATGAATTTAGAAACTGAAGTTTATGATAAGATACTTGAGATGAATATAAAATCATAGTATTCGTTTCAACAATTTATTATCTGACAAAAAAAACAGACATTTGTTCCAATACGGAGCAAATGTCTGTTTTTTATAAGATTATTGCTGTTTTACTCAAAATCGGGAAAAACACTTTCTATTTCTAAACAGATTTGATTAAATACTTCATCAAAACTAAGTGTTCCGTCAATTTTTTTAACGCCATATTGCTCATTATATTTGTTAATCACATGTAAAGTTTTCTTTTCATGCTCTTTAAAACGTCTAATTGTATTGGCTGTACTTTTATCTTTGTTCATGCTACCGTCTGTAATATGCTTATTATCATGCATTTGTATAGCTTCGATAGCTGTCATGTCAAGGTTAAATACCATTGATATAGACGATTGGTGTCTTTTAAGCAATCCATCTAATATATATGATTGAACCAATGTGCGAGGGAAACCTTTGAATATAAAACCATTAGCGTTGTGTGATTTTTCAAGTTTTTCCTCAATTAATTGAACGGCAATCTCGTCCGAAACTGTTTCTTCGTTTTCGTAATGTGCTTTTATTTTTTGTCCAAGCAGAGTGTTATTGGCAATCTCGGTTTTAAGCATTTTGCTCATATCCATATTTTCCAATCCGTATTTTTCGGAAATGGCTTTAGCATACGAAGCACGTCCTGAGCCTGGGTATCCAAAAATTATTACATTAAACAACTCTTTATGTAGCTCTTTGGACATTATATTTGAAATGCTTTTTTTTACATCTTTAATGTCTTGACTTCCATCAACAGCTTGAAAAATTCCTCTTTCCTTATAAAAATCAATAACTGGAATTGTTTTAGTTCTGTATTCATTCAGTCTTTTGCGAATTACGCTTTCATTATCATCGCTTCTACCCGATATTTTGCCCCTTTGTACAAGTCTATTTACCGATTCTTCCTCTTTTAACTCAATGCTTATTAGCGAACTAAGCGCAGTGTTCAATTTAAGCATTAATCCCTCTAATATATAAGCTTGCACATAAGTACGAGGAAAACCATCAAACAAAAAACCGCTCGCTTGAGAATTATTTTTTATTGTTTTTTCTATAATTTGGACAATAATTTCATCTGATACCAATCCACCACTCGACATTATTTTTTCTGCTTCTAAACCTAGAGGCGTTCTTTTTGCTATTTCTTTTCGAAGTATATCACCAGTAGAAATATAATACAAATTATATTTAGAAATTAAATATTCCGATTGAGTTCCTTTCCCAGCTCCTGGTGGGCCAAAAAGTGCTATGTTCAACATTGGTAAATAGTTTAAATTAAGCTATTAGTAAGATAAATTATTATGCATGCAATATATTAATTTATTTTGTTAATATATTAATGTTTTATAAATATGTTTCAATTTTTATATAAATATAAAAAAAATAATGATGCGTAACTATTAATTCTCAGTTTATTAATGTAAGGCTTATTTGTGTCTTTTTTTTTTGATTTTTACCTGTTTACTTTTTTTTTTCGCTTTTTTCTAAAAATAATTTAATTTAGGCAACATAAAAACCGTAAAAATGCCATCCAGACAGCACGAGTCAGTTAAAAATATATTAATCAAAGCCACTAAACCTTTAAAGGAAAAGGGAAAAATTCCAGAGATTCACCACATGAGACATCTATTGGAACTAGGTACTTTTTTTTATCTCTTACCTTGGGGAGTGCATCATAAGCAAATAAAAATAAAAGTAAAAGACAGTTTATTTACTCATATAAATGCTGATTTGATTGTACCTACAAATGCTGATAAGAAAAAAGTTTTGCTTTATTTTCATGGTGGAGGTTACACTATAGGATCTATTAATTCTCACCGTTCTTTAGTAGGGAAAATTGCAAAAAAAGTGGGTATGATTGCTCTTTTGCCTGATTACAGAAAGGCACCTGAAAGTCCTTATCCTGCTGCTTTAGACGATGCTGTTTCTAGTTATTTATCGTTGCTTGATAGAGGGAAGTTGCCAGAAAATATAATTTTTGCTGGTGATTCAGCAGGTGGTGGACTTGCTTTTTCATTAGGATTAAAGCTTCGCGATTTGAAACATCCATTACCAGCAGCTATAATTGGATTATCGCCATGGGTGGACTTGGCTGCAACAGGTGAATCTATAAAAATAAATGCAGAAAATGATCCTCTTAATGATATAAACAAACTGAAACGTTGGGCAGAGATGTATGCTGTAAACGAAGATTTACAGAACCCCTTTATATCAGCATTATATGGCGATTTTTATGAATTTCCAACAAGTTTAATTCAATGTAGTACTTCGGAAATGTTGTATGATGATGGATTGCGATTACATGAAAAAATGAAAAATCAAAATATAAACTCTAAACTTCAAACATGGGATGGTTTAATGCATTGGTGGCACTTATTTCAGAAGATTATTCCTGAAGCAGATGAAGCTGTAAATCTGATAGTAGATTTTATAAACGAAATTTATACAAAGAGAAGCAGTGTTTTATAACATTCATTTTTTTCTATATCTTTAAATTACTACTATTCAATCTTGGTTTTTGTTTTTTGTTTTATTTTGTTTTTGTTTTATTACTGATAATGATACAGTTATTGCTATTTGTAATGAAAAGTTAAAATTTTCGACTTATTTGGATATTTGTTCTAAAAACTCGTTCTTTGCATTTATAATCATTTAATTAATCAAAAAACAATTTCAAGATTTATTAAGTGTGATAAATATTTAATTTATAAATAAGAATTTTAATAATAAATTACTATGCGTACATAGTAAAGTAAATCTAAATCGAAAAGTTATGGAGAATTTTTTTAAGAAGTTTGTTTACACAGGAGTGGGTTTGGTATCTTTAACAAAAGATAAAGTTCAAAAATTGGCAGACGAATTGGTTGATGATAACAAATTATCAGTTACAGAAGGTAAAAAATTAGTTGAAGATTTTTTGAAGAATACTGATAACAAGAGAATAGAGCTCGAAAATCAGTTAAAAGACTCTGTTGAGAAAGTAGTGAAGAAATTTAATTTTGCTAGTCATAAAGAAGTGAATGACTTAGAAACTAGAATTAAAGAACTAGAAGCTGCATTGTCTGAGAAAGAGTAATTTGTTTATTTGAATTTAAAAAAAAAAAAAATGGAGAATTTTTTTAAACAATTTGTTTACACAGGAGTAGGCTTAGTGTCACAATCGGTTGAGAAAGCAAAGGTTCTTGTTGATAAATTGGTAGATGAAGGAAAAGTTAGTTCTGATGAAGGAAAGAAAATTTTTGACGAATTTTCTAAGAATACTGATACTAAAAAAGACGAACTGGAAACACAATTCTCTAGCTTAATAGAGAAAGTTGTTAAATCGTTTAAATTTGCTACAAATCAAGACATGAGCGGATTGTCTAATAGAGTTACTGTTCTTGAAGCAGTATTGGCAAATAAAAAGGATGCTGAAAAATCTGCGGTTGTAGAAAAAGCACCTGCCAAAAAAACTACTAGAACAAAAAAGACTACTACAAAAAAAGAGAGTGGTAGTAAAGGCTCAGATAAATAAATCTAGTCTTGATATTGTATAAAAGAGATTGTTTTTTTTGTGTAAAGTATAGCAATTTTGCTTATTTTTACGATGAATTAAAAGCAATCTCTTTTTATTAAAATTATAATTTTGTATTTAAATGATTTTCAACAGGACAGTTAGTAATATCACGCGCATTAGCGAAGTAATTAATATTCTGTTGAAATACAGTTTTGAGGATATTGTAAGTTCTACTTCCTTAAAACGTTTTGTTTCTGCAAAGCGCCAACTTTCGTGGACGCATGCAGATAAGTCAATTTTCGAATTCAATCGTTGGGAGCGTATTAGAATGGTTGTTGAAGAATTAGGTCCAACTTTTATAAAGTTGGCTCAAATGCTTAGTAACCGCCCAGATATAATTCCTTCAAAACTTATTGATGAGTTTGAAAAACTACAAAATGAAGTGCCACCTTTTAGTTATAAAGTAGCAAAGTTTATTTTAGAAAAAGAATTAGGAACTAAAATTGAAGATGTTTTTTCCTTTTTTGATAGTTTGCCATTAGGTTCAGCATCAATTGGTCAAGTTTATAGAGCTAGATTGATTGATGGAACTGATGTAGCGATTAAAATTCAGCGTCCTGGTGTATATAAGAAAGTTAAAACTGATCTTGCTTTATTACGTGAAATAATTGGTCTTACTGAGAATTATTTTGTTAATCAGGGGATTTTGAATCCTTTAGGCATTGTAGATGTTTTTGAAGAAAGTATGATGCAAGAGCTTGATTATAATATTGAAGCTCGAAATATTCTGCAATTTAGAAAAATTTATAAATATCAGCGTGGATTGAGAATTCCGCAAGTTTATAAGGAATTTTCTGGAAGAAAAATATTAGTGATGGAATTTATAAGCGGCTGTAAGGTTGACGACATAAAAACCATTGAATCGTGGGGTATTAAGCCAAAAGATGTAGTAAAGGATACGCTAAATATTTATTTAACACAGATTTTTGAATACGGTATATTTCATGCTGATCCTCATCCTGGGAATGTATTAGTCCAGCCTGATAGTAAAATTTCACTTATTGATTTTGGCATGGTGGGAAAACTCACTAAAAAGCAAAAATATGCTTTTGCTGGATTAATGATTGGATTGGCTCAAGAGGACTACCGTAGTATAGCTGCTAATATCAGGAGATTGGCTTCTAATAGTGAAATTCACGATATGAAAAAATTCGAAACAGAGCTCGAAGAGCTTATCGAGGGTTTTCGATTAGTGGATATTCACGAAATACAACTTTCGGAGCTTACTGTTAAACTACAGCGAATTATTTATGAATATAAACTACATGTTCCAGGTATTATATTTATTATTTTTAGAGCCTTTGCAATTCTTGAAGGTATTGGAAATAAACTTGATCCTGAATTCGATTTGATAAGTCATCTTCGTCCTTTTGGTATACGAATTGTGGCCGAACAATATTCTCCTGCTAATGTTAAGGCCGATTTACAATACTATATGTCGCATTTGTCTAGTTTGCTCTATAGTTCACCAATCGATATAAAGTATATTCTTAAAAAATTAAGAACTGGTGATTTACAAACAAATGTAAATATTAGAGGTTATGAACCTATTTTGCATAAAGCGGACTCAATAGCCAATCGCCTAATAATCACATTATTAACAGTCTCGTTAATAATTGGTTCATCTATAATTTATACTTCAGATGCCGCACATTCTATGCAAGTCTTTTGGGGTATCCCGCTTATTCCTTTTATTGGTTTATCTTTTGCCCTTTTCATGACTTTTGTGCTGCTCTTCAGCATGTTTAGCAATCGAAAAAAGAATAAATAAAAAGTTTTAATTACAATATACCGTTAAGTTTTGTCAAAATTTTCGCTATCAGGAAATTAAAAAAAAACAACAAACCTTTGAATTACTATTTCTACTTTTTTTGATTTATCAATCTTCCGAATTACTTTAAATTTTTCTTTTCCTTTGAATAAAAAAAATGTTTAGGTTTGTGACTTATCTAAATTAATATTGATATGTCTTTAATTAAATCAATTTCAGGAATTAGAGGAACAATTGGTGGTGTTCAGGGGATGAATTTAACACCTATTGATATTGTGAAATTTGCTACAGCTTATTCTACGTTTATTAAAAATAGCACACAAAAAAAGAAAAATAGTGTTGTTTTAGGCCGTGATGCTAGACTTTCGGGCGATATGGTAGACCGATTAATCAGTGCAACTTTAATTGCCTCGGGTATTGATGTTATAAATATTGGACTAGCTACCACACCTACAACAGAAATGGCGGTTGAGTTTGAAAAGGCTGATGGTGGAATTATTATTACTGCTAGTCATAATCCTAAACAATGGAATGCACTTAAATTACTTAACTCAAAGGGTGAATTTTTAAATGCAGCAGAGGGTAAGGAAATACTTGATTTGTCGGAAGATATTAATGTTGAATATGCTGAAATAGAAGATATTGGAACTGAAATAAAAATAGATAATTACCATTTAAAGCATATCGAAAAAATATTAGAACTTGAATTGGTTGACGTAGAAGCAATCAAAAAGGCTA
This sequence comes from Bacteroidales bacterium, assembly GCA_030632545.1. Lineage (GTDB taxonomy): Bacteria > Bacteroidota > Bacteroidia > Bacteroidales > DYOH01 > DYOH01. The sequence continues at coordinate 2,324 of DAOVUO010000030.1, read as the reverse complement.
ATTTTAAAGTAGTTATTGATGCTGTGAACTCTGTGGGTGGGATTGCAATTCCTCCATTATTAAGGGATTTAGGTGTAGAAGTAATAGAGCTCTATACAGAGCCTACAGGCCATTTTCCTCATAATCCAGAACCATTACCTGAGCATTTAACCGAATTATCTGCAACTGTAATTAAAAATAATGCACATTTAGGTTTTGTTGTTGATCCTGACGTAGATAGACTAGCTATAGTTAATGAAGATGGCTCTATGTTTGGCGAGGAATATACACTTGTAGCAGTAGCAGATTATATTTTGAGCAGAAAGAAAGGAAATACTGTTTCTAATCTTTCATCTACTCGTGCATTACTTGAAGTTAGTGAGATGCATGGTGTAGATTATAGTGCTGCTGCCGTAGGTGAAGTAAATGTTGTGGCTAAAATGTACGAAACTAATGCAATAATTGGTGGTGAAGGAAACGGGGGCATTATTTATCCTGCATTACATTCAGGACGTGATTCTTTGGTCGGAATTGCTTTGTTTTTGAGTCATTTAGCAAATAAAAAAATGAAGTGTTCAGTTTTGCGAAACGAATACCCTGCGTTTTTTATGTCAAAAAATAAAGTGCAATTAGTTGAAGGCATAAATCCAGATACTATTTTAGCAAAACTTGAAACGGAGGCGAAAAATATGAATGTTCGTATTACTACTATTGATGGTGTAAAATTAGATTTTGATGATAAAAAGGAGTGGGTTCACATGCGAAAATCAAATACTGAACCAATAATTCGTATTTACTCTGAGTCTACTAGTCAGGAAAATGCAGATAATTTAGCGAAAAAATTTGTAAAAAAAATTCAAAAAATGGCTGCGAAATAAAAAAAACTTAATTTGTAGTTAATTTAGTTAATATTATAAAAAGCTCTTATGTTCTTTTGACGGGTTAAGCTAATGTTTTATAGGCTTTTTATTAATTTTGTTTTTATTTTAGTTTATTTTAGTTTCTATATTTTTGTATATTTGTGGTCTTAAAAATTTAATTTTATACAAATTATGTCAACTTTAGTAACAAATTTAAAGCATATTATCAGCGAGGCTGAGTATAATAAAGCAATTGCCGCAGATGAAAAAGTAGTGATTCTTGCTGGCCGTATGGGACCTATGTGTGTACCTGTATATGATACTTGTGAGCAATTAGAGAAGGAAAATCCAAATATTAAATTTTATGATATGTTGTTTGATATTCCAGAAGCACGTTTAATTCGTGAATTGCCAGAATGCCAAGGTTTTATGGGACTTCCTTTTACTGTATATTATGTTAATGGGAAAGTTGTAAAAGCTACAACAAGTATTCAATCTAAAGAGCAAATTCAAGCAATTTTAGACGAGTATTTTAGTGCTTAGGGATTGTTCCGAAATAAGATATTTAATGCCTCTTTTCTGTTTGAAAAGAGGCTTTTTATTTTTATTTTTACCAGCGATTTGTTTTATTACAAAAATAAGTTATTTATAAATAATAATATAAGGAAAGATGAGTGTTTTTGATGTGATTGTTATTGGTGCAGGGCCTGCAGGATTAACTGCAGGAATTTATTTAGCTCGTGCAAAAGCTAAAGTTTTAATTATAGATAATGGAATGCCAGGTGGACAAGTTAATCTTACTCATTTAGTTGAAAATTATCCTGGTATTGAAAGCATTAGTGGTTATATGTTAGCTGCAACAATGAAAAAGCAGGCTATAAATTTTGGTTGTGAGATAAAATCAAATGCAAAGTTAAAGTCATTAGACTTAGAACTTGATTTAAAGAAAATTAATTTAGAGAATGGTGATGAATATATGGCAAAAGCTGTTGTATTAGCACCAGGTGGAAAATCTCGTGCCTTAAATGTGAAAGGAGAAAAGGAGTTTACAGGTTTGGGAATCTCTTATTGCGCAACCTGTGATGGTGACTTTTTTCAGGATAAAAATATAATTGTTGTTGGGGGAGGGAATTCTGCCTTGGAGGAGGCTGTAGAATTAACTAAATATGCTTCAAAAGTAACTATTGTTCATCAATTCGACCATTTTCAGGCTTTTCAATATGCTGTTGAAAAAGCGAAAGCAAATGAGAAAATTGATTTTATAATGGAGTCTACAATTGACGGATTTGCTGGGGATAAATCACTTACTATTGCAAAAATTAAACATATTCCAACAAATAAAATTACAGAAATGCCTATTGATGGAACATTTATTTTTGTTGGCTATGTTCCGAATACTGAATTTTTGAAAGATATTGTTGTTTTAAATGAGTGGGGCGAAATAATCACTAATGAAAAGCTTGAAACAAATCTTAAAAATGTTTT
>DAOVUO010000140.1 GCA_030632545.1 Bacteroidales bacterium | reverse complement strand
GCTATTTTACGGCCAAAGCATACTAGGTGAAATAACTATAAGCTCAAAAGGAGCTAATCGGTCAGCATGAAAAAGGCTTGATTTTTTTTTACCATGCTTACATAGTCCAAATTTTAACTTGTATTTTTTCATCATGCTATTCAAAACAGGCTTGAATTGCCAATTTAAGCCCATGTTGACGACTGGTGTAAAAAATAGGACTAGGATTTATTATTGACGATTGACGATTGACGATTGACGATTTGGCTAACGCAAGAGTATTGACAATGCAAGAGTATTGGCAATGCGACCTGCTAGCGTGCTTGCACCTAGTAGCGTCTGGTGTACGATTGACGATTGGCGATTTATGATTGATAATTGATAATTGACCATTGACCATTGACCATTGACCATTGACCATTGGGCTGGCGCAAGAATCTTTTACCATCAAAGACAGGTTAATACAAACCTCGTTAGCTTACTGTAGATTTAAGGTATGCTAATAATTTGAGCAAGCTCTATTCTGAAATTTGGAATATCATTTTGTATAATCTGCCAAATTAGATCTACATTAATACCAAAATAATGATGAGCAATAATATTTCTTAATCCATTTATTTTAGACCAATTAACTTGAGTATTTTTATTTTTCAACTCTTCTGATAACTTTCCAAGCTCTTCTCCAATTACTATAAAGTTCATCATTGTAGCATCAAAATCTCTATCATTTTGATAAAACTTCTCGGCTGAAGAGTAATTTTGAGTAAAACGTATAATTTTATCAATTGTCTCAATCATCGAAAGCAGAATGTAATAATCCTTATTCAACATAAATAGTCTCCTTTAACACCAATGATTTAAAAATAGGCTTTATCCATTTCTCAGCACAAATATCAACCTTTCGATTAAATTGATTACTAATATATTTTTTTAGCTCTATTTCAGTACTGTATAAATCTGGGGTATTTTTATTATAAACTACAATAATATCAATATCACTATTTTCTGTTTGTTCATTTCTTGCAAAAGAACCAAAAAGTCCAATTTTTGTGCAATAAAACCGTGTTTCAAATATTGATTTATTCGTTGCTAAAAAATCTAATATATCAATTGATGTCAACATATTATTTATTAATTATTATTGATTATTGGGCTGGCGCAAGAGTTTTTGATTGATAATTGATAATTGACGATTGATACAGCTCCCGTTGGCTGAGCGTAGTCGAAGCCACTGTAAATGGTCACTTCGGCTGCACTCAGTAACGAATAAAGTATTTATAACTTTAGCCACTCGCAAATTTAGTCTCTCACAACTTTAGCCACTCATAACTTTAGTCTCTCACAACTCAGCAGTATTTTACAACGGAATATTACCGTGTTTTTTCTTAGGTAGATTATCTACTTTATTTTCGAGCATTTTGTAAGCTCTAATTAGCTTTTCGCGTGTATATTGTGGTTCAATAATTTCATCAATATAGCCTCTACCAGCTGCAGAATAAGGATTCGCAAACATATTTTTGTATTCCTCTTCTTTTTGTAATAGCATTTCCTCAGAATTATCTGCCTCTTTAATTTCCTTACGGAAAATAATTTCGGAAGCACCTTTTGCTCCCATTACTGCAATTTCCGATGATGGCCATGCAAAATTCATATCTGCACCAATATGCTTAGAGTTCATTACATCGTAAGCACCACCATAGGCCTTACGGGTGATTACAGTTATTCTAGGAACTGTTGCTTCCGAAAAGGCATACAGTAATTTAGCACCATTGGTAATAATTGCATTCCATTCCTGATCTGTGCCAGGTAAAAAACCTGGAACATCAACAAAAACAAGTAGAGGAATATTAAATGCATCGCAAAAACGAACAAAGCGAGCAGCTTTTTTAGAGGAATGTATATCTAAAACTCCTGCTAAAAATGCAGGTTGATTTGCTACTATACCAATACTTTTTCCTGCTAATCGAGCAAATCCAACTACAATATTTTCGGCAAACTCTTTATTAACTTCAAAAAAGCTTTCTTTATCAACCGTATTGCAAATTACATCTTTAATGTCGTATGGAGTGTTGGGATTTTCGGGCACAACTTTATTTAGCTCAGGACGTAGTTCATTTGTAGCTTCATAGTCAAAGTCGGGTGCTAACTCCTCGCAGTTTTGCGGCACATAAGAAAGAAGTCGTTTAATATAATCAATTGCTACTACCTCGTTTGCTGCCGAAAAATGTGAAACACCAGATTTTGTAGAATGGGCACTAGCACCACCTAAATCTTCGGAACTAACTTCTTCGTGAGTAACAGTTTTTACAACATTAGGACCAGTTACAAACATATAAGAACTATTCTCAACCATTATATTAAAATCGGTAATAGCTGGGCTATATACTGCTCCACCAGCACAAGGGCCCATAATTGCCGAAATTTGTGGAATTACACCACTTGCAAGGGTATTTCGGTAAAAAATATCAGCATAACCACCTAGCGAAACCACTCCTTCTTGTATACGTGCTCCGCCCGAATCGTTTAATCCTATAACTGGCGCACCATTTTTCATGGCTAAATCCATTATTTTTACAATCTTTTCAGCATAAGCTTCAGAAAGAGAGCCACCTAAAACAGTAAAATCTTGCGAAAACACATACACCAAACGACCACTAATTGTTCCATAACCAGTAATTACACCATCGCCTAAAAAATTTTGTTTATCTAAACCAAAATCTCTACTGCGGTGTGTTACCAACATACCCATTTCCTGAAAACTACCTTTGTCTATAAGCAAATTTAAACGTTCTCTAGCCGTTAATTTACCTTTTTTATGTTGAGCATCTATTCTGACTTGTCCACCACCCAAAAGGGCTTGTTCTTTTTGTTTATTTAGATAATTGAGTGAATTCTTTTCGTTCATGTTTGCTTGTTTTTATATTTCGTCGTTGTACATTGGCACATCAATTTTTTTCTTGCATCCTAACACAATATTAACTCCTGTACGTAAACTTATAAATTGCAATTTATAAGGCGAAGCCATCTGTGACCAACTATCAGAAACTAAATAAAACTGAGCTGCAGCCAGTTTTAGCCCAAATCCAAAACCAATATTTGCATAAGTTTTATTCATCATGCTATAAGTAAGCCCAAAGTTAAATAATCGAGCATGAAAATTGCTCGACAAAGTAAAACTTTGATACATACGACCACTATAAAATTTAGTTTGAGTCATTGCTCCTACTGTCAATTTTTCAGTAAGTTGATAATTTGCACTAAGATTAATAGTTGTAGGCATTCCTGTTTTAAAAGTCTGAGCAGTATCAATTCCATACTCAACACTATTTATAATAGAATCTATCATTTCGGGTGCTAAACTATCAAGCGACATCTCGCTATCTGTAATATATTCGCTAAAATCTATACCACTAAAAGTAAAAGTACCTTTTCCCTTAGCTATTATCGCATCGTCCCATTTTATAAAACCTAAATTGCTTACAGAAGCAGCTAATTCAATTTTTGGTAAAATATTATATACTACACCAAGGTCTACACCAAAACCCAAATTCAGCGGCTTTATAAATTTAAAAGGATCTTCGGAATAATAATCTTCATCAAAAATAAACTCTTCAACATTTCCATCAGCATCTTCTATAATATCAACTTGTGCATTTGTTCTGTACTCCAAATCGGCTGCAAACGTTAAATCAAAAGTTTCAGGATTAGTAGTAATACTTAAATCTGATTTAAACGTGTTTAAGGTAAATAATCCGTTATAAATATGCAAGGCAGCACCAAAATGCAAGTTAGGTAAAAACTCATAAGAAGCTGCAATACGATGATCGGTATATATAAAAACAGTTGGGCCTAAACCACTAAAATCAAGTTCTCTTGGACTGTAATCTTCCATATTCCATGTACCATCTTTGATTGCAAAAATTGATTTCGGAATACCAATGCCCGACTCTACATTAATTGTATTAAAAAGCGAAAAATAAAATTTACCTGTTTTAAAACCAAAAGAAGCCAAACCTACTTTCGTACTAGCCATTATATCCATTTGATTAGGTAAATTATCGTAAGCTTTATTAATATCTAAAATATACTGATTACCAGATTTTGTAAATGCATCGTCAAGACTCAGTCCGTTTTGACCAACAAACAAATCAACATCATAACTATTAAAGAAAAAACGACAAGTAGGCTGAAAAGCAGGATTAGACCTAATTGATTGTGGCAATTCGCTCATAAAATAAGTGGTGTTTGTTTGAGCAAAAACACTCCACGAACTAAATATTAATACAAAACTTATTAAACTTTTATATATCCTATATTTCATAATTTTATTTATTTAGTGTTTAAATCAGCCTGTGCAGCAATTGCAATATCAATTTTTAGTTTTGAATTGGCATTAAATGGAACACCATTTTCACTGACAGCATCAAAAGTATTAAGAGTTGCTTTAAGTATTAAGGCATTTGCCTTTTGAAGACTTTCGAAATCTGCTTGCTCAAGTTTAATTCTTAATTCGTTTATTGCAGGAGTTACATTTCCACTAGCGTCAACCGCTGCTGCGGCCAAAAGAATTTCTTCCCCATCGTTATTTTTTATACTTATAGTTCTGAGAATTACATTATCTATCGAATCGTAAACATCAACATTTAATCCTATTTCTAAAGGAAAACCATTTGTAGTTTTAAGAATAAGAGTTACTGCATTAACTTCTGCTGGAACAGATTCTGCATCCCAAGTAATTGTATCGGAAAATGCAACATTTTTAAGATTAATTTCCAAAGGTATGTTAATCTCTATTCCTGTAAGCACCCTACTATTTCCCGAAACAAAAATATTATCGGGATTTGGAACTGAAACAGCTCCACCAAATATAATTCCTTTTGGAGGTAAGGCTATTAAATCTACCAATGTCCCATTTGTGCTTATACTGTTTAGCGGTATCTCAGTAAATTGGTCTTCGCCAACCGCAGTAGCAGCACCAATATCTGTATTTGGTAATACCAATTCTACTGTATCGGCATTTGTGTTACCATCTCTAAAACCTTTAACTAAAAGGTCGAGATGCGCACCAAAACCAAAGGAATTAAACACAGTTAATCTTATACTAGGGTTGGTAATTCTAATTTCGCCTGTAAGCATACTTGAAAGATCGCCAATACCTAAATCGAGTGTATCGTGAGCTATCTCAAATGGGTCTATAACTCCCAAAGAACCCTCAATATAATCAAAATTCACATTATCGAAAGTAGCATCAATACTAACTGTGGCTGGCGAACTAAAAGTATATAATTGATCGTCGCCACCAATAGCAGCACTGTATTTAACAAAAAAGATATTAGAAGAATCGCCATTCATGGTTAAATCTGTAGTTGTATTGCTTAAATCGAGACTTTGAGTTTGTGAGCCGCCATTAGAAAAAGTAAAACTCTTTGTAAGCGTAACACCTTCCGCAGTTTTTGTATAAGGCATTTCTAAGTCAATTATCATTGGAGCAGCAAAACCAGAATTTACCGTAAAATCAATTCTACCTGTACTTAATTTAAGAGTAGTTATATTTAATCCAGGATTATCCTCAGGCGTAATACTCACCATTGTAGAATCAACTATTTCGGTAAGGGGAATTTTTGCTGTGGCCGTTGCTACTACTAATTCTTTAGATGTAGATACAACAAAATAAAATGATTCTGAACCATCTAAAGTTACTGTATTTGGAAGTGGGCCAGCACCTGGTGTACTAAAGCTCTTTATTTCGCCTGTTACTTCATTAGTCATTTTCTCGCCAGCTACATCTACAGTTCTACGAGCAGTTGTATGTGGTGCTATATCACTAAAGTTCACATCGTTTCCAACATAAGTACCATCACTATTTCGCAATGCCATAACCACCGAAACGGTTAATGGTGTATTATTAGTCATTTCAATAGTAAACTCACCACTGGCAAAAACAACTTCCTGAAAACTATCAAAAGCTTCATAAGCATAATCTCCAGCAGGGACATTAGATATTGGAGGAAATGGAATTGTTCCCGTAGTCGGCCCCGAATAGCCAGCTGAAGTTAAAACTTCTGATAACAAAACATTTAGCTCTGCCGAAAGATCCTCAATTTTAAGCTCATCCATACTAAATGTTTGGCCACCTATGGGGTCTACAGTAGGCATTTCGTAAACATCAGCCACCGACATTTCGTAAAGAGTATCTATACTCATATTAAATGTAATGAGACTATCCTCTCCTACAAACATAAGGGTATCCTGCTTTTCTTCAATTAAATCAGAGATTTTAAACTCTGCCGTACCAATATGTAAAGCAAAAGCAGGTTGAATATTAATACTATCAACAACAAGATTATCAATATCTTCCTCAATAAATTGCTTCCAATCACTAACACAACTGCTTATCATACCAATTCCTATGAACAAAGCAATTGCTGAAATTATCTTTCTCATATTTTCCATTTTAATGTTGAGTTCTTTTGCTCCTACTTAAGCAAATAATTATACAAAAAATTATTCTTATTTCCTACAATCAGATTAAACTTAGATTGCTCTTGAGTAAATTTTGTGATACTAAACTCAGTACTTCCCTCTAAAGGAAACCCAGTTACAGTCTCACCATTTTTCCCATAGATTAAAAATATCTCACTACTTTCTACATCAGTAATACCTATTTGTTTGTTTTCCTTTCCAAAGTT
>DAOVUO010000058.1 GCA_030632545.1 Bacteroidales bacterium | reverse complement strand
AGGATATTGCTCGTGATGTAACTATGAATGTTTCAACTAAAGTAAATTTTGGTTTAGTAGGTTATCGCGATAATCCAGATGTTATTAGAGGAATAGAGTTTGCGAGCAAAAATTTTACCCAAGATGGTTTAGTAAATGCTGATGATTTCATGGAACTAGTAGCTAAAGTAAAAGTATCTACTGTAGGTAGTAAAGATTATCAAGAAGAATTATTCGCTGGTGTAGAAACTGGGTTAGCAAGTCAGTGGGGAAATAATTCATTACGTATAATGGTTTTAGTCGGTGATGCTAGTTCTCATGAACCAGGGCATCCTCAAAGCACTACTGGTAAAGATGAACATACCTTACGCCAAATGGCAGACGATGCCAGAATTCATATTATAGCTATTCATCTTGAAAACCAAGCCACTCGAGCAAGTGTTGTTGAAGATTTACCCCGTGCTAAAAAACAATTTTCAACCTTATCACTTGTAAGTGGTAATGAAGAATCAGCTTTAGTTGGAATAAATACTGATAAAAAAAGGGATTTTGAAGGAGCTGTTAAAATAGTTGCTGGAGCAATGGCTAAACTGGTAGAATATACATCAACAGGTAATATACCCAGTACACAAACTATAGTGAACTCTACTATTGACACAGTTGATGAAAACTCCTATAGTTCTGAAGTTATTGAGCAAACTAAAAAAGCAGTACAACTAATTATTGATTCGGCATTGGTTGAATACATAGGCAAAGATGTTATACCGCCTAAAGATGTAATCGTTTGGGTTACAGATCGGGATTTATTTGATCCTGCGATTGAAGCTTTAGAAGTACGTATTTTATTAAATAAAAAACAATTAAGTAGTTTAGTACAGGTCGTTGGTGATATTATTACGGCAATGAAAAATGCGAAGGTAACTGAACGGCAATTCTTTGAAACCCTTCAAGAAACTTCAACACAATTTATAAAGGACCCTAGTAAAATTGGCAAAGCTAAAAATCTAAAAGAATCTGGTTTGTTACCAAATTTCTTAGAAAGCCTGCCTTATCGTAGTGAAATTGGTTCTTTAACTGATGAGAGATTCGCAAGTTGGACTACTCAAAAAAGAACTAATTTTGCTCAACGTTTAGAAGCGAAACTTGCTCAATACATAACCATTAATGAATCAGTAGATAAATGGATTGTTTTGGATGAAAGTGATCCTAATAATAAAATATATCCACTTCATATAGATTTATTGCCTTAATTTTTTAGTATGAAAATGTACATTCATGCTGTTTTGGACTTGTAAGTGGGATATTGAATTTGAGCTAACTTTGCTTCATAATATCATCCTATTTAACTGTAAAAAATTATAACTGGGCAAATTATGATAAGTAATAGTCTAAAACCACTAATCCTTAAACGAATTTCATGCTCATCGAAAACAGTTTTTTTGCGTAAAGATTTCGATGATCTAGGAAAATACCAACAAGTTGGGCGTACATTACGACAATTAGTTGCAAGCGGAAAACTGGCAAAGCTTGGCTATGGTTTATATGTTAAAACACGTCCTTCAACCATTAAAAAAGATGAGCGTTCTATTGCTACCTGTGGTGGTTTTAAAGGAGCATCCCGTGAAGCACTTAACCGTTTAGGGGTAAAATGGCGACCAAGTGATGCAGAAATTGCATACAATGAAGGACGTTCAACTCAAGTTCCAGCAACTGGTTATGTTATTATCCAAGGGGATTTTAGCCGTAAGATTTATTTTAAAAATTTAGAATTACCTTATAAAACGAGAATTCATTTATGATAAAGTGTCCAAAAATTCAAGTTTTTGAGGATGTTGCACAAGCTATGGGAATTTATGACCCTTCTTTAGTGGAAAAAGATTTTTTTACCACAAGGGTATTGTCAGCGTGTGCTTTGGTAAAATCTAGCTTATTTTTACAAGTATTTGCCGGTGGTACTTGTCTTTGCAAAGCGCATAAAGCGATTGAACGTATGTCTGAAGATATTGATATTAAACTTGTAAAGACTGAAACCGGTGAACAACTCAGTCGTACTGCACTCAAGAAATCTTTGAAGAGCATTCGTAACGATATTTTGGAAGCACTTAAATTAGTAGAATTGCCAGTGCCTCCTGAGAATATTAAATCACGTAATGAGTACCACTATACTGAATTAAAGATTCCTTATCAACAAAGATTTACGCCTTCCGTGGCACTACGTCCAGAAATAAAACTTGATTTAACATTATCAAAATCTTTATCTCCACCTATTATCAAACCAGTGTCTTCTTTTGTAGCAGAAATATTTGAAGAATCACCTGAAATTACCAGTATTCCCTGTATTCAGATTGAAGATATGGCAGCTGAAAAATTAGTTTCGTTAACACGTCGGATTGCAGGTGTGATACGTGGGAGAAAAAACATGGATGATGAGACATCAGTACGTCATATTTTTGATTTAAATGCTATTGAACCTATTTTAGAAAAGAATGAAATTTTTCCGCAGTTAGTTCAACGTGTTGTAATTATTGACATTGAACAATTTGGTAACCAAGTTCCTGAATATAAAAAAGACCCGCGTAAAGAAACAGCTATAGCACTACGGGCATTGGCTGAAATACCTCAATATTCTCAAAGATATAAAAAATTTGTAAGACCTCTTGTTTATTCTAAAAATCCACCGTTATGAGGAAGAAGTTCTTAAAAGTGTTCACCGATTAGCAAGACAAGCATGGGGAAACGATATTATTAAGTTCCAATAAATCGTAACGGATAGTGGACTATTTAACTTTGATATTGCTGTATTTTTTAGAATGAAATTAACATTACAATCGAACAAATGAATAAACAATCCAAATTCTCACCAGCACCGCTATTAAGTATTAGCAAAATGTTAAAACAGCGAGAGCAAGGTGGTATAAGTTTTGAACTCGAAGTACCCAATTTTAGTTTGCAACGTGGACAATTTGTGGCGATAGTGGGAGCTAGTGGCTGTGGCAAAAGTACTTTATTAGATATATTGGCATTAGTATTACGTCCTGACCAATGTCAAGAATTTTACATTTATGTGGCTGATAATAAAGTTAATCTTAAAAGACTGTGGAATCAGAAAGAAGAATCAAGATTAGCAGAGATTAGGCGCAATTTATTCGGTTATGTGTTACAAACTGGCGGCTTATTACCTTTTTTAACTGTTAAAAAAAATATTTATTTACCCATCCGAATCAAAGGCAGTGGTTATTCAGATGAAAAAATAGTTCAACTAGCACAAAGAATGGGAGTTGCTGAACTTTTATCTAAAAAGCCGCAATTTCTTTCTGGTGGACAACGGCAAAGAGTAGCTATTTTACGAGCTATGACCCATCAACCCGAAATCATTTTAGCAGATGAACCCACGGCGGCAGTTGATAAAGAAAATGCCCATATTATTGTACAAAATTTTCATAAGCTGGCAAAAGAAATTGGAACAACTATTGTTATGGTTACTCATAATCACGATTTAGTGGCGGAATTAGCAGATACAACTTTCACATTTAAAGTAACACGCGAATCTAAAACCTTGACCCGTTCAGTTTGCTTTGAGGCAACAGCATGACTTCCCAACAACAGAAATCACGTGGCACCGTGTTAAATTTAGCCTTGTTTGATTTATTCCATGAATGGATTTTGACCTTATGTTTAGTGCTTGCGATTGCAGCGGTTATTGCTCCAATTTTATTGTTGCTAGGTCTTAAATATGGAACTATTGCTACTTTGCGAGATAGATTGGTACAAGACCCAGTGTATCGGGAAATTAGACCCACGCAGACTTATGAGTACAAAAAACAATGGTTTACCGATTTTGCGGAACGGAATGATATTGCTTTTTTAACCCCAACTATTTTACCAGCCGCTTCTATTATTACGGTTAAAATACTTAATTCTCAAAAAACCGAGATATTTGACCTTATCCCAACAGGAATGGGTGATCCGCTAATTCTTGAAAATGGAGGACAAATTCCCAAAGGAAATCAGTGTGTTATGACCAAAATGGCTGCTGAAGAAATAGGGGTTGCAGTAGGAGATAATTTATCCGTGCGTGTAACTCGAAATCGTGGCGGTCGTCAAGAATTTGCAACCGCAGAATTAGAAATTGTTTCGATACTGAATCCACGAGCGGGTATTTTAGAAAGAATTTATACTCCCCTTAATTTTGTAGTTGATGTGGAAAATTATAAAGAAGGGATGGCGATTCCGACCCGAAATTGGACTGGAGGTTCACCACGTCCTTATTTAAGTTTTGATGGTATTATTGCCGTGTTACCGCAAAAACTGGATTTAATTGCTAAAGGTAATCTTAGAATTAATACTGGTGTTAATGAAGTAGAATTATTAGCTAATCAAGCCTTTGCTCAAATTACTGGTTTTAATTTACCAACCCATTTGGTGTCTTATCATTTGCATAATGCTAATAATATTGTTCAAGCGTCCAGTTACCGAGCTGTGAAACGAAAACTGCGTGGGAAAAAAGCCATTATAATACCTTATGTCAAAGCATCTACTTTTAGACAATCTAAGAAGGAAATATCCGTATTTGGACTTTCACTTTCTCCTAAACATCTCCAAACACTTGGGTTGTCAGAATTGCCTTGGGGGGCTTTAAAAAATAAGCCTTCTTACCAAAAAATTGGCCAACTATTATTGCCAAATAATATCGAAAAGTTGGAAACAGTAATTGAAACTAGCTTTGCAGGCATAAAAGGTACGCTTACTTTTCCACTACGTATTCAAGGAAAAAGTCCTAGCCAATATGCTTTAGTGCCGATTGAACTATTAGCCACTCTGCGTACTGGTTTGCAACGTGAAATTATTTTCGATGACAATCAGCAAACATTTTTACTAGCTAGAGGTGGTTATGGTGGATTTCGGCTATATGCTAAAACCATAGATGACGTTCAGCCAATTTATACTGCATTGAAACAGCAAAATTTGGAAATCTCAGCCAAAGTCGATGCAATTGAACGCATTCGGATTTTAGACCGTGGTTTAACTAGAATTTTTTGGTTGGTAGCTATTGTAGGTATTATTGGGGGCATAGCTGCTTTGATAGCTAGTCTTTATGCGGCTGTGGAACGTAAAAAACGGGATTTAAGTATTATGCGCCTGCTTGGACTTTCTCGTTACCAAGTATTTAGATTTCCTATTTACCAAGCTTTAGCGATGGCTATTTTGAGCATTGGTGCTGCTATTTCAGCTTATTTTACTTTATCGTTGGTAATTAACTTGGTTTTTTCAAATGATTTAGAAATGGGACAAAAGATTTGCTATTTGCCAGCAAGTCATTTAGTAATTGCCACTTTATTGACGGTGAGTGTGGCTTTTATCAGTGCGCTTTTAGCAGCTTGGAAAACAACGCAAATTGATCCAGCCGAAGCTCTTAGGGAAGAGTAATAATGTCTGAACTATGATTTTTGTGATTTAGTTGATGAATTATGATTGCTTTTAGTTTCAATCAAATTTTGTAACTATCTACCAAGAAATACGTATAAAATTAAGTAAAAATGTAGGATGCTGTTGAGGAACGAAACGCATCAATCGTGTTCTTAATTCGCATTTAAAGTTTAATTGGTAGATAGTTACCAAAATTTTTATATAAATAATACACTTTAAAATAGGAATAATTAAAAATGAAAAATTTAATTTTAATCGCTTTATTACTTTTTAGTAGTTTGAATGGAGTTGTTTATGCGGATTGTGATATTGGCATGCTCAAAAATCTTGCTAATAAGCGAATATATTATAATCCCAAACCCTTAAAAAATGATATAAAATTAGAGGATGATATAAAACTGCCTATGCCATGTGATTTAGAAATGGTTTTCCGCAAAGTTATCGTACCTGGTAAAAATTTTTGGGGCGATAGCAATAGAGTTATTGAAATTGGCGATGGTGCTGGTGGAATGTTTGAAATACCTTTGAAAACCTCAATCAATGGCTCTTTTTATGATGCTAAATCTGAAACTAAGCAATGGGCTAATTATTTAGGCAAATATGAAGTTAGTAAAGCCCAATTTATTGCTATTATGGGGATAGAAATTTTTCGTAAAGAAGTAACTGCAACTACTTGGAATCAAATAAAAGCAAAAACGACAAAATTAGCAGAACCTGTTTCCGAGATTAGTTGGCTAGTATTTCAAGAATTTATTCATAAGTACAATCTTTGGTTGTTTGAGAAAAAAAACCGAATTAATTTTTTACCAAAACACTTTGAAAAAAATCCTTATATTGGTAAATATAATGAAATTCCAGGATTTATTCGCTTACCAACTGAATTAGAATGGGAATATACGGCACGCGGTGGTTATGACATAAAAGCTAACCAACTTGCAGAGGGATTTAATGATAAATTACCTTTTCCAAAAGCTAAATTAAAAAAACATGCGTGGTATTTGAAAAATGCTAAACAACAATTGAGACGAATTGGTTTAAAAAAACCTAATCGACTGGGAATCTATGATATGTTTGGTAATGTCCAAGAAATGACGACTGGACTTTTTTTGCCTGAATATTGGTTAGGAAAGCCTGGTGGAATTGTGGCACGTGGCGGAGATGTAGGTACTACTTCAGAAGGTTTGCGTTCTTCACGGCGTGAAGAGGTTGAGATTTATTATTGGAATACAGATGAAAATCAAATGGGAATTCGTCGTTCTTATGAAACTGGAATTCGTTTGGCAATTGGTTCTAATGTGTTTGTCAATAAATATACCGAGGTTAATTTAAAAACCGCCTATAAAAAATATATTAATGACATTAGAGCAAAACTTCCTATTGCTTCCACATTGGCAAATGCGCCAGTTACAGCAGGAGCGGCTTCTAATCTTCAACAGGCGAATAACGAGATTAACCAATTAGAGTTAAAAAATCAACTACTTCTTGATAATTTAAAAAACGAAAAAAATAAAAATAGCACAGAAGTTGTTAGTTTTCGCCAAACAAAAGATGAAGTTAGCAAATTACAAACTCAAAATCAACAATTGATTGAAAGATTACAAGGAACTACTGATGAGCTAAAAGCGGTAAAAACCCAGATTGAAAAAGCCGAGCAGAAATTAGACTTAGGTTTGACTGAAAGTGCTAAAAGTGAAGCACGTGATGCTTTAATTTATGGAGTTTTGATAGGACAAGATATTATTAGAATAGCTTCATTAAAAAAGAATTTAGTGAAACTAAAGGAACTGGCTAAAATCTCCACTCGCCACCAACCGAAAGTTTTTAAAACGCAAGAAAAAATCCAAGAACGAGAAATCTATCTTGGCGAACTTGTAAAAACTTATGTAGATAAAATACAAAAATTGAGCGGTTATAGCAAATCTTATGTAAATAATGCCATTTATAGCATCCAACAACGAAAACAAACTAGTCGCTCCAAACTTGTACTTTCAGTTTTAGAGCAACATGTTCGTGATTATCAGCGAAATTTAACAGCTGATGCAAAAAAATGGTTACGAGATTTTGAAATTACTTTTAATAAATAAGGTAGAGGTAAATATGGTACAAAGAAGTTTTATACGCAACGTATCACTAATAGTTGCTACTACTTTCATTTTATCAGGATGTGCTAATATGCCCCAAGAATCTTTAGGATTAGGGGCTTTGAGGGCAGTCGCTTGTGGTTTAGGTGTTGCGTTATTTGGAGGAAATGGAAGTGATATTGCAAAAGCTGCGGCTATATGTGGCACAATTGAAGTAATTGGTGAGCAATTGCTTAAAAATCGTAGAGAAAAATATGCCTCAGCTGAAGAATTTTATAATGGTGAAATAAAGGAAGTTCAACTATTTAATACCGAAAAAGAACATTACAAAACGCAATTAGTTGCCGAAGTTCATCAACTTAAAGTGGAAACACAAAAAATGCTATCTCTTCAAAAAAATGGACAAACTGATCAACAGGCTTTGAAAAATCAAAAAATTGTGCTTCAAAAAAAACAAGAAGAAGTTGATAAAGTTGCTAAAAACATGAAGGATGAACTAAAATTTCAACAGGCTTTACATGCTAAAATTAAAAAAGAAAAACCCAAAGATTCTCGATTGGCTAATTTAGAGAAGGAAGTTAATAAGCTTAACCAAACAATTGCTGAAGTGGAAAAACAAAGGTCTCAATTAGCAAGCTTGGATGATGATTTGGTTTAAAGATATTAATATTTGTAGCTATTTACCATAATAAAAATATATAAAAAATTGTAAAACTTTTTCCAGGGAAACAAGATTTTCCTAATTCCATTAACACATTTTCTATTTTTTTGGATAGCAAACTATTAATTTACTTGATTTTGAATTTTAATAAATAGAGGAGAAGCAAATATGACACAAAAAAGTGTTATACGAAATATATCGGCAGCAGCAGCCACCACTTTCATTTTATCAGGATGTGCTAATATGCCATGGACAAAGAGTGAAGCTTTGCAAGGAGGAGCTTTGGGAGCAGTTGCTTGTGGTGTTGGTGCTGCATTGTTTGGAGGAAGTAAGAAAGAAATTGCTGGGGCAGCAGCTATATGTGGTGCAATTGGAGCAATTGGTGGAAAATTACTTAAAGACCGCCGAGAAAAATATTCTTCAGCTGAAGCAATGTATGTTGGTGAAATAGAAAAAGCTCAACTATTTAATGCAGAAAAAGAACTTTATAAAACCCAATTAGTTGCCGATATTAGTCATATTGAAGCAGAAACACAGAAATTAGTGTCTCTTCAAAAGCGTGGAAAAGCTAATCAACAAGCCTTAAAAAATCAAAGGATTGTGCTTAAAAAGAAGCAAGAAGAAGTTAGCAAAGTTGTTAAAAACATGAAGGATGAATTGGAATTTCAAAAGGCTTTACATGCTGAAATTAAAAAAGAAAAACCCAAAGATTCCCGATTAGCTAATTTGGAAAAAGAAGTTAATAAACTTCATCAAACAATTGCTGAAGTAGAAAAGCAAGGGTCGCAATTAGCAGACTTGGATTATAATTTGATTTAGAAGTGCCACTCTCTATTTTCAACTACTTTTTTTATGCTGGGATGAATGTACTTTATTGCATTCTACCTAGCTTTCTGATTTTTAAGGAATATATTATGTTACGTATTTTCAGTGCATATATTTTTATTATAAGCGTTATTTTAACAGGTTGTTCTACTGTGGAAGACCCAAAAGAAAACGGTGGTGCTATCTCAACGGCGATTAATCTTTGGAAGGGAACATATAATAATCGACTAAAAACCAAACAAGAGATTTTGGATGCACATCGTCTTGAAGGTAAACAGTTAGATATAGAAACTCAAAAACTTGAGGATATAAAACTAACAATTGCCCAACAGTTTGATATTGAAGAGCAAAAGCTTCAAGATATTAACAAGGTCATAAATCAGCTTGAAAAAGATGTTAAAACAGAGGAAACTGCTCTTTCTGCTAATGAACAAGAACGGCAGAAAAATTTGCGTAAATTAAGTGGTTTGAAGCAAAAAAATAAAAAATTGCAAAAAAAATTAAGAGTAAGTCGTAAAAACAATGCCAGTGCTAAGGAAATAAAAATATTACAAGAGGAACGTGATAGCCTAGATAAAGAGCTTAATTTGTTACTTGATGTTCTTCAATAAATTTAAAATCCAAATCAAGGGACAATTTCTGATTAATCTTGCCCAATTAAAGATTAACTTATTTTCAGCATTAAGTTAAGAAAATTAATCACATCCGATATAAGGAATTGTTTTATGGCAGATGATGAACATTCATCGTGAAATTGAAAACAAACAAACTCAATGGCGTTTAGTTAAGAGATTTTGAGGATTACAATTTATGGCAAAAATTAACTAAAGTAATATTTAGTAATAGGATGAAAGAACAAATTGGTAAATTACAATGTTATAAATAATTGCTAATTCTGTACAAAATAATATTAAACCTGTTAGGTCTTTGATATCTGACGGGTTTTTTTTGTAAAAATACCATGATTATAAGAACAATT